>CALWXQ010000042.1 GCA_944385545.1 uncultured Oscillospiraceae bacterium
CCTTAAAATAACGTTTACATTTGCCCCCCTTGTGTTATGGGGGGAATCGCGGTATAATTGTTTCCACGGGAAATTTTGACAAGGAGGGGATCGGATGCCGCTTCACGACGATGAAATGAGAAGACGCCGTGAAAAACGGGAGGCCATGCGCAAGCGCCGGGAGGCGGAGGCCAGACGGATGCGCCGGCGGCTGATCTTGGCGGCGCTGGTGCTGGTTCTGTGCGCCGGAGGGATCCTGGCGCTGGTGATCTCCGGGCCGGATCAGGAGCAGCCGGTTCAGACCCAGGCCACCCAGCCGCCTACGGAGGCTTCCAGGGCCACCTCTCCTGCCCAGAGAAGTCCCATCACCACCATTCACATCAAGGCGGCGGGGGATCTGAACGTCACCGATTCCGTGGTGGCCTCGGGCCTCAGCGCCACCGGCTATGACTACGGCCCCGCCCTGCTGGACGTGGCGGGGGTGCTGGCCCAGGCGGATCTGACGGTGCTGAACCTGGAAGGCAACTTCTGCGGCGAGCCTTACGGCTCCGACACCACCTCCGCTCCGGCGGAGCTGCTCCAGGCCCTGCGCAACGCCGGTGTGGACATGCTGCAAATGGCCAATTCCTGCACCGTCAACAACGGCCTCAACGGCCTGAGCACCACATTGCAGACGGTGCGCGCCGCGGGGATCGAGCCTCTGGGGGCCTATTCCAGCGACGCGGAGTTCCGCCAGTCCAAGGGCTATACCATTGCCGAGGTGCAGGGCATTAAGATCGCCTTCGTGGCCTTCACCAAGGGCATGGGAGGCCGGGGCATGCCCGCGGGCAGCGAGAGCCTGGTGAACCTTCTGTATGAGGACTACGCCACCGACTACCAGACCGTGGACAGAACCCGGATCGAGTCCATCCTGAAAAGCGTGGAGGAGGAACGGCCGGACATCACCATTGCCCTGGTGCACTGGGGCAGCGAATACAACGACGACATCTCCTCCTCCCAGGAGACCATTATCTCCCTGATGCAGCGGCGGGGGGTGGACGTGATTCTAGGCACCCATCCCCATCTGGTGCAGCCCATTGAGTATGACCAGGCCACGGGGAGACTGGTGGCCTACTCCCTTGGCGACTTCTTCGGCGACGGGGAGCGGGCCGGCACCAACTATTCCATCATTCTGGATCTGGAGATCACCAAGGACGATACCTCCGGGGTGACCCGGGTGACGGACTACAGCTATACCCCCGTCTACACCGTCAAGCACACCGAGTCCAACGGCGACTATTCCTACAACCGGGTGATGCGCATCGAGGCGGCTCTGGACGCCTACGACGGCAATTTCCTGGACAGCATCAAGCAATCCTGCCGTGACGATATGGTCTATTCCCTGACCCGGATCAGCCAGCGGCTGGATATGCAGAAGTGGCTGGGCACGGAAACCACCGAACCCACCACCGAAGCTACCACCGAACCTACCACCGCCCCCACCACCGAAGCCACGGAAACCACCCAATAGCATCCACACAAATCAAGACGGAAGCGGCTGCCCGCTTCCGTCTTTTCCGCGGACGGCGGTTTTTTACCGGAAGAAGGGGGATTTATCTTGCTATTTCCGCCGTCAGCGGCTATAATATAAGGATACTGAGCAAATCGCCCGGACGCCGGGCGCGGCCCCGGAGGGAGGAAAGCGCCGGATCCCGGGGCGGAGGGAGGCATCATGTCGCCAAAGAAACAGATCTTGCTGCTCACCACCGGCGGCACCATCGCCTCCGTCCCCGGAGGCCAGGGCCTGGAGCCAAGACGCTCCCAGGTTATGGAGCGGGAGCTGGAGCAGCTGCGCACCTATTATGAAATCACCGTCCGGGACGTGATGTGCCTGGACTCGTCCAACATACGCCCGGAGGAATGGCAGACCATTGCCCGGGAGATCTTCGCCCTGCGGGAGGGCTTCGACGGCGTCGTGGTTTCCCACGGCACGGATACCATGGCCTATACCGCCTCCGCCGTGACCTTCCTGCTGCCGGGGATCGACCGGCCGGTGGTGTTCACCGGCTCCCAGCTGCCCCTGTCGGACATCCTCTCCGACGGGCCGGACAATCTGCGCACCGCCTTCGCCATGGCGGCGGCGGGGCATCCGGGGATATACCTGGCCTTCGACCGGAAGGTGATGCTGGGCTGCCGGGCGGTGAAGGTGCGGGCTTCCGGCTTCTCCGCCTTTGAAAGCGTCAACGCCCGCTACGCCGCCCGGGTGGGCAGCCTGGGGCTGATGGTGGATCCGCGGGTGCTGCCCCACACCGGGGGAACGCCCCAACTGTGTCCCCGGCTGTGCCGGGAGGTGTTTCTGCTGAAGCTGACCCCGGGCCTGAACCCCAAGATTTTTGACATGCTGGCGGCCATGGGCTACCGGGGCATCGTCATTGAGGCCTTCGGTCTGGGGGGCGTCAACGTGCTGCACCAGGGGCTTAAGGGCATCCGCCGGGCGGTGGAGGACGGGGTGAGCATTGTGGTCACCACCCAATGCCTCTACGACAGCGCCAACCTGGAGGTCTACCAGGTGGGGACGAAGCTGCTGGAGCTGGGGGTGATCCAGGGCCGGGACATGACCACCGAGGCCGCCATGACCAAGCTCATGTGGGCCTTGGGCCAGGAAATGACCCCGGAGCAGATTGCCCGGCTGTTCGAAACCAACCTGGCCGGAGAAGTGACTTTGTGATAACGCCGCGGAAGGAGCGAACCCATGGATCCCATTTATGTGACCGGACACCGGAACCCGGATACCGACTCCATTGTGGCGGCCATCGCCTACGCCGCCCTGCGCAACGCCTGCGGCGAGCGGGAATACGAGGCCGCCTGCCTGGGTCAGGTATCCGACGAGACGCAGATTGTGCTGGATCGCTTCGGCTTCCAGCCCCCCAAGCAGATCACCAACCTGTATAACCAGGTTCGGGATCTGGACTTTGATACGCCGCCCATCCTCAGCGAAGGGGTCACCGTAGGCCGGGCCTGGGATGAGCTGCAAACCTATCCCGCCGTGGCGGCGGTGCCTGTGGCCCGGGAGGACGGGACGCTGTACGGCATCCTGTCCAGAACGGATGTGGCCAATTACAATATGTCCCGGATCACCTCCGCGGAGCTGGAGGAGGTGCCGCTGTTCAACGTATTGTCGGTGCTGGAGGGCCGGGTGCTCAACGAGGCCGGGGAGAACACCGACACCATCGCCGGGGAGGTGACCATCGCCCTGCCCCAGAGCCGGGAGAATCTGCTGTTCCAGAAGCGCCAGAGCATTGTCCTGTGCGGCCACCAGCCGGATATGATCCGCCGGGCCTTGCAGATGAACGTCCGCTGCCTGGTGCTGTGCCAGACGGAGATTTCCGAGGAGCTGCGCGCCATGCCCACCGAGACCTGCGTCATCGCCACCCCCCTGGACGTGTACCGCGCGGCCCGGCTGATCTTCCAGTCCACCCCGGTGGGCCGGATCTGCAATACCCAGGGCCTGGTGTGCTTCCACCTGGACGACCGGGTGGACGACGTCCGGGACATGGTGCTCAAATACCGCCACCCCAGCTACCCCATTCTGGACGCGGATGAAAAGGTGGTAGGGATCCTGACCCGGTATCATCTGCTGCGCCCCCGGAAGAAGCGGGTGGTGCTGGTGGATCACAACGAGGCGGCCCAGTCCGTCCCCGGGCTGAACGAGGCGGAGCTGCTGGAGATCATCGACCACCACCGGCTGGCGGATATCCAGACCAGCAACCCCATTTTCGTCCGCAACGAGCCGGTAGGCTCTACCAATACCATCATCGCCTCCATGTTCCAGGATCGGGGACTGATGCCCTCGGCGAACCTGGCGGGAATGATGGCCGCCGCCATCCTGTCCGATACGGTGATGTTCAAGTCCCCCACCTGTACCCAACGGGACATCCGCACCGCCGAGCGCATGGCCCGGATCGCCAACGTCTCCCTGGAGGAGCTGGGCAAGGCCATCTTCTCCGCGGCGGTGGACAATAAGTCCGCCGAGGAAGTGCTCTTTGCCGATTACAAGGAGTTTCACATCGCCGGGCACGGCCTGGCGGTATCCCAGCTGACCAGCGTGGACAGCTCCGGCGTTATGGGCCGGAAGGAGGAATTCCTAGCGCTGATGGGGAAAACCGCCAAAGAAAAGAACTTTGACCTGATGATCCTGATGCTCACCGACGTGCTCATGGAGGGAACCCAGATCCTCTATGTAGGCGACGACGAGGCCATCCGTCAGGCCTTCAACGTCACCCCCAGGGACAACACCGCCTTCCTGCCCAAAATCATGAGCCGGAAGAAGCAGGTGATCCCCATGCTGTCGGATCTTTGGGGCTGACACGGAAATAGAAAGGAACTCGTGAAATGGTCGCAAATCTGTTCCGATGCGCCCTATTTCTGGCGGCCGGTGCCGGATGGGCAGCGACGCTGCACAAGCGGCTGCGGGTAGAGATGGAATTTGTACCGGCGCTGTATTGCAGCGGCTGTGTGGCGGTGCTGTTCCTGGCGGGACTGTGGAACCTGCTGCCGGAGGCGGTGGCAGTGCTGCTGCTGGCGGAGGCCGGTTATGAGGAGCTGCAGGGAAAGCAAGGCGCCATCGTCAATCTGATGGGACTGCGGGAATAGAGGCGGCGATTGGGAAAGGAGAAGGGAATGGCCTTTGAAACCTTGCTGGGGAACCGGCAGCTGAAAGAAAATCTGACCCAGAGCCTGGAGAAAGGGCATATCTCCCACGGCTACCTGATCTGCGGGCCGGAAGGCTCCGGTAAGCGTACCCTGGCCCGGCTGCTGGGGGCGGCCATCCTGTGCCGGGGGGAGAATCCGCCGTGCCTGGGCTGCCCCGCCTGCCGCAAGGTTTTAGGAGGCAATCACCCGGACTTCATCATCGTGGACGATCCCCAGAAGAAAACCGTCACCGTGGATCTGATCCGCCAGGCCCGGGAGGATATTTACGTCCGGCCCAACCAGTCCGACCACAAGATTTACCTGTTCCCCCGAGCCCAGGACATGGGTCTGCCGGGGCAGAACGCCCTGCTGAAGGTGCTGGAGGAGCCGCCGGCCTACGGCGTGTTCCTGCTGCTGACGGACAACCCGGAGAAACTGCTGCCCACGGTGCGCTCCCGGTGCGTCCAGCTGCGGCTACAGCCGGTGCCTCGGGAGCAGCTGCTGCCCTGGCTGGAGGAGCGGTTTCCCGGCGTGGGGCAGGAGGAGCTGCTGGCTGCCGCCCGTCGGGGCGGAGGCTTCCCGGGCCAGGCCCAGGCGCTTTTGGCGGCGGGGGAGACGGCCTCCCCTCAGACCCTGGCCTTTGCCCAGGCCTTGGGGGCCGGGGATTCCCTGGCGCTTTTGCAGGTGCTGGCGCCTATGGAGAAGTGGAAGCGGGACGACCTGACCCATCAGCTGGAGAGCTGGCTGGAGCTGGTGCAGGAGGCCCTGGCCAGCCGCGGCGGCCAGGCCGCGGTATCCGCCCACGCCCGGCAGCTGGGCCGGGAGCGAACGGCCCGGGATCTGCACCGGGGGGTGCTGTGCCTGAAGCAGGCCCTGGCCTACACGGACAGCAACGTCTCCCCCGGGGCCGTCTGCGGCTATCTGGAATGGGCCCTGCCATAGGGGCCGGAGGAAACCCAACAATACGGCGTCCCGCCGATTTTACAGCAAGGAGCAAACCAATGGAAGAACAAAAGAAAACCGCGCCGGAAGCCCAGACCTCCGCTGCCGTTGAGGTGGTGGACATTCAGTTCCGCCCGGGGCAGAAGATCTACTACTTTGACCCCGCCGGCGGACGCTACGCGCCCGGCGACCATGTCATCATCGACACCGCCCGGGGGGCGGAGTTCGGCGTGTGCGTGGCGGGCAGCCACAGCGTTTCCCCCAAGGAAGTGGTGTCTCCTCTGCGCAAGGTGCTGCGCAAGGCCAACGCCCAGGACGAGAAGGTCATCGCCGAGAACCGGGCCAAGGAAAAGCGGGCCTATGAGGTGTGCGCCCAGAAAATCGCCGACCACGGCCTGGATATGCAGCTGGTCTGCGCGGAGGTGGCCTTTGACGGCAGCAAGATCCTGTTTTACTTCACCGCCGACGAGCGGGTGGACTTCCGGGAGCTGGTGAAGAACCTGGCTTCGGTGTTCCACACCCGGATCGAGCTGCGCCAGATCGGCGTCCGGGACAAGGCCAAGATGGTGGGTGGTCTGGGAATCTGCGGACGGCCCTTCTGCTGCGCCAGCTTCCTGGAGGATTTCCAGCCGGTGTCTATCAAAATGGCCAAGACCCAGAACCTGTCCCTGAACCCCACCAAGATCTCCGGCACCTGCGGGCGGCTGATGTGCTGCCTGAAATACGAGCAGGAGGCCTATGAGGATCTGCTGCGCACCAGCCCCAAGCCGGAGTCCTTTGTGGATACCCCGGAGGGCCGGGGCACGGTGGCGGAGGTGGATCTGCTGCGCCAGCGGGTGAAGGTGCGGATGGAGGACAATCCCGAGACGGTTTCCGTCTTCGCCAATACGGACATCGCCGTGCTGCGCAGCGGCAAGGCTAAGAAGAACGATCCTCCCATCCCGGCGGATCTGGCCCCCATTTCCGGCGGCGGCAAGCGCCCCGTCCAGCAGGAGCCTCAGGAGCAGCTGCGCCTGGAGCCGATCCGCTTCCGCTACAGCACCGAGACCCTGGGAGAGGAGCCCCAGGAGCCGTCCGAGGCCGCCGCCCCGGCCAAGACCGGCCGCTCCCGCACCCGCCGCCGCAAGGAGACGGCCGGGGAGGAAGCCAAGGCCCAGCCCCGGCAGGAAAAGCCCCGGAAGGAGCCGAAGCCGGCCAAGCCGGAGCAGCCCAAGGCGGCAAAGCCCCCGCGTCCGGAATCGGAGCCGCCGAAAAAGCACCGCCGCCGTCCCCGGCAGCACAAGGCGAAGACAGAGAAGACAGAAGGGTAACGAGAGGATCGCGACATGGCAAAAACCGGAAAATACCTGAAAAAGCAAGATCATCCGGACAGGAGGCTTCCGCTTCCCGGATGGGCGTTTCTGATGCTGACGGTGTTGTACAACGAGGGGATGCTCCATGTTTGGGTGAGCGAGGAATTTTCGCCGGGACGGATGGCGGTGGTGGCCCTGTTCGCTCTGGGCTTCGGCGGCGTTCTGGCCCTGCTCAGCAGTCTGCTGCCCTCGGCCAAGGCGGCGAAACGGTTCGCGGTGGCGTTGGCCGCCGTGGTGAATGTCCTTTGGCTGACCATGTATTTCATCTCCGACGCCTACCGGGTGTTCATGACCCCGGCCACCATCCTCAACGGCGCGGGAGGCGTGGCCCAGGACTATTTCGGCCTGGTGATGTCCCTGCTGGGCCGGAACCTGTGGCGGATCGCCCTGATCCTGGCGCCTACGGTGGTCTACGGGATCTTCTGCCGGGGGAGCAAGCCCAATTGGAAGCTGCGCGCCGCCCTGACGGCGGCGACCGTGGCGGCGTACCTGGCGGGCCTGGGAGCGGTGTACGGTCTGACCGAGGATTGGGGCCGCATGTCCCGGACCTACGATTTTGACAGCGCGGTGAGGTGCTTCGGCCTGAGCATGGCCTTTACCTTGGAGGGGCTTCAGGGCGCCCGGCAGAATGAGGAGCCGGACTTCGTCATGCCCCCGGCGGATACCCAGCCCACCCAGGCCACGGAATCCACCCAGCCTGCGGAATCCACCCAGGAAACGCAGCCGCCGGTGGTCTACGGCGAGCACCTGATGGAGGGGGTGGACTTCGCCCAGCTGGCGGAAGCCGCCGACAACAATTCCGTGAAGAACATCTACCAGTATCTGGCCGCACTGGAGCCGGGGAAGGAGAACGCCTATACCGGGCTGTTCGCCGGGAAGAATCTGATCCTGATTACCGCCGAGGCCTTCGCCTCCCAGGTCATCGATCCGGAGCGCACCCCCACCTTGTACCGTCTGGCCAACAACGGCATCCTATTTACCGACTACTACCAGCCCGCCTGGGGGGCCAGCACCACCGGCGGCGAGTTTTCCAACCTGGTTGGCATGGTACCCACCACCGGCGGCATGTGCATGAAGGAGCTGAAGCATCAGAACATGTTCCTGACCATGGGCAAGCAGCTGCAAAAGCTGGGCTACACCTCCATCGCCTACCACAACCACCTGGCGGACTTCTACGACCGGGACGAGACTCACACCCTCCTGGGCTATGACGAATACAAGGCCCGGTTCGGCGGTTTGGAGGGGATCACCCCGGTGTGGCCGGAAAGCGACCTGGAGATGATCGACATCACCGTGCCGGAGTATATCCAAAGCCAGCCCTTCAGCATCTACTACATGACGGTGAGCGGCCACTGCGTCTACTCCCAGAATGAGAACGCCATGTCCAAGAAGAACTACCACCTGGTGGAGGATATGGACGCTTCGGAAACGGTGAAGTGCTACCACGCCTCCCAGATGGAGCTGGAGCTGGCCATGGAGTCCCTGGTCTCCCAGCTGGAGGAGGCGGGGATCGCCGACGATACGGTGATCGTCATTGCCACGGATCACTATCCCTACGGCCTGGAGCGCAGCTCTGCCTGGAACAATTCCTCCAACTACCTGGCGGAGCTGTACGGGGTGGAGGAGTATGACAAGTTCATCCGGGACAAGAGCGCCCTGATTATCTGGAGCGGATCCATCGAGGGAGAGAATCTGGTGGTGGACGAGCCGGTGTCCAGCCTGGATATCCTGCCTACCCTGTCCAACCTGTTCGGGGTGGAGTACGATTCCCGTCTGCTGCCGGGCCGGGACGCCCTGTCCGATGAGCAGCCTCTGGTGTTCTGGATGGACAAAAGCTGGCGCACGGAGAAGGGCACCTACAACACCGACGGCCGGGGCGAATTCATCCCCGCCCAGGGGCAGAGCGTGGATCAGGACTATATCGACCGGATCAGCGCCATGGTCGCCAACAAGCTCACCTACTGCTCCGGGGTGATGAACACGGACTTTTTCGACCACCTGGAGGCGGATATCGCGGAATCGGAATAAGGCAACCCTGGGGGCGCGGCGTCAGCCGCGCCCTCAGGCTGTTGAAAAACCCCTTCGGGGTTTTCAACAAAGGAGTTGCAGTCTGCTGCGCGCACTCCTTGTGCGCCTATGGCGCACAACTCGCAGAAAAAGCAGCCTGAGGTGTATTTTCCGCCAGGTACACGCCCTGGTAGAAAATGATTTTAACTTTTTTGCCGCTGCGGCGGCAAATTCTGCGAAGCTTTTGCGACACTCTGGGGGCGCGGCGTCAGCCGCGCCCCTTTTACCGGGAGAGGGGATCAGCTGCCCCTATCCTGCCACATCTTCCCCCGCTTTTCTATCCCATTCCTGAGCGCCTCCCTACGGGCCTTCCGAGGGCAAAAAAGTCCCGGCCTCCGGGGAGGCCGGGGAATATGCTTCGTCAATTGCCCTTCCGGGCTTCCACTTCCGAGGCCACGCCGATGGTGCGCAGGACGCTGTAGTCGTCGTAGCGGGTATCGCCGGAGTCGGCCAGGAAGACCAGCTGCACCTCCGGGTTCTCCACGGTGACCTGGGCCACCAGAGCGCCCAGATTTCCGGCGTCGGTGCTTTCCAGATACAGCCGGCACCGTTCTCCCGGCAGGGGGAAAGTGGGATCCTCCACGCAGAACGACAGCACGAAGTCGTCCGCGGAGCAGGCGGATTGCAGGGTGGAGGCGGCGGACTGGAGGGCGGCGGTTTTATCGCCGGTGAAGATGTACTTATCGGAGCTGGGGAAGCGGAAATCCATCAGCAGAACCTCGTCAAAGCCCATGTCCCGCAGCTCCAGCACCACTGAGGAAACCCAGCTGGTGGAGGTGGCGTTGGTGGGATCCAGCCAGTAGCTGCCTCCCTCGTCCATCCAAAGGCCGGCTTTGCTCAGCAGGTACAGGCCGCTGCTGACGTGCTTGCTGGCGCCGGTGCCGGGGTCGATGAAGAAGTAATAGTCCCGGAAGGCGCTGATCCGGGCGATGGTGTAGAAGCCCTTGGATTTCAGCCTCTCCACCAGGGCGCTTACGGCGGCGATGTCCGTATTCTGGGAGGTGGCGGCGTCGGAGAGGGTGGAGTCGTAGTAGAAGTTGCCCTTGGCGCCTTTCATGTCGATCATCACCGCGGTGCCTGCGGTGAGACGCTCCACTTGCAGCGTGACCTCGTCCATCTGATCCTGGAACATGTCGGCGCTGATGTAATAGCCGCTTATGGCGGTGAGGTCGTTGGAGGTGTTAATGGCGTCGGCGCCTTCGTTGAAGAAGATCCGCACGTTGGCGTCCACCACCGGGGGATGGGCTACCTCGCCCACCACGTCGTTGGCGGAGCGGTCGAAGTTCAGCGTGGCGCCGTCGTCGGTGTAGACCACATAGCGCTGGATCCAGACCACCCAGCACAGCCATACCACGCTGCCCACCAGCACCACCACTGAGGCGGCGATGGCGATGCGGTTCAGCTTCCGCCGGGTACGATAGGGAATATTCATAGGCTCATTCCTTTCCGAGGGTAGGGGAGGATTTCCGGGCGGTGACGCAGCGCCAGTCCTCCTCGGCGGTAACGGAGGTCAGGGTCAGCCCCGCCCGCTCCAAAGCGGCGGTGACGTCCCCCAGCCGGGTATCCAGGATGCCGGAGCAGATCAGGGCGCCGTCCTGGCTGAGAAGCGCCGGCAGCGCCGGGGCCAGGGCCACGATCACATCCGCCACGATGTTCACCAGCACCAGCTGGTAGCCCTCCGGGGCCAGGGCGGCCATCAGGGCCTTGTCCTGGGTGACGTTGCCGGTGAGGGCGGTGAATTCCGGGGGGCCGAAGCCGTTGTAGGCGGCGTTCTCCCGGGCGGCGTCCTCGGCCTTGGGGTCGATGTCCACCCCGGTGGCGGAGGCCGCGCCTAAGCGCAGGGCGGCGATGGACAGGATGCCGCTGCCGCTGCCTAAGTCCAGGCAGCGCGTGCGCGGGGTCACCGCCGTCTCCATGGCCCGCAGCACCAGCCGGGTGGAGGGGTGCGCGCCGGTGCCGAAGGTCAGGCCGGGATCCAGGATGATCTTGCGCCGGGTGGTCTGCTGATCCGCCAGCCAGTAGGGCAGGATCACCAGACTGTTGCCCACCTCCTGGGGTGGATAGTTCTCCTTCCAGCTCTCGTCCCAGTCCGTCTGGGCCAGGGGGGCGGCGGCGTAGGTCAGGCCCAGGTCGGACACGGCCTGCTCCAGCCGGGCCAGGGCCTGGGGATCCTCCTGGGGCAGGTACAGCTTGATCCGGGACAGGCCCCGCAAGCGCTGCTCCAGGGCTTCGTCGATATAGTCCCAATAGGCCCGGTTTTCCTCCAGAAAGGTCTCCAGCTCCTGCTGATCCTCAATAACCAGGTCGGAAAAGCCCCTGGCGGTGAGGGCCGCTGCCGCTGCCTGGCAGCTTCCGCCGGGGGTGTCGATGGTGATCTCCAGCCATGTCATGGCGTTATTCCTCCGTTTTGCGGGATTGCTCCCTTCATTCTACCGCACAATGGGGAAAAACTCAACAAAAAAAGTCTGAATTTTTTGTGTACCACTTCCTATTTGCGAAATTGTGGTATATAATACTCTGGTGCATTGAATTTTGAAGGGCCGGCGCCCTTACGAAGGAGTCAAAACATGATCCATACCCAAACACTATCCCCCGGCGTGACGCTGCGCTGCTGCCGGGATCCCCGGTTCAAGCAGGGCTGTCTGAGCTTCCAGCTGATCCGGCAGATGGACGCCCGAGAGGGGGCCATGAACGCCCTGCTGCCCAGCGTACTGCTCCGGGGTACCAAGACCTGTCCGGATCTGCGGGCCGTCACCCAGCGGCTGGACGATCTCTACGGCGCGTCGGCGGCGCCTATGGTGCGCCGGATCGGGGACTACCAGACCACGGGGCTGTACTGCGGCTTCATGGACGACCGCTTCGCCCTGCCCGGGGATCGGGTGCTGGAGCCTATGGCGGCGTTTTTGGAGGAAATTCTCCTGGATCCGCCGCTGGAGGACGGGGGCTTCCTGGACGCCTTCGTGGAGGGGGAGAAGACCAACCTCATCGCCCTCATCGAATCCGAGCGCAACGATAAGCGGGCCTACGCCATGACCCGGCTGCTGAAGACCATGTGCGGCGGCGACCCCTTCGGCCTGCCCCGGCTGGGGGAGCCGGAGCAGGTGGCGGCCATCGACCCCAAGGCGCTGTACCGCCACTACCGCGCCCTGCTCCGGGAGAGCCGGGTGGAGATCTTCTACGTGGGCAGCGCCCGGCCGGAACGGGTGGCCGGGATGCTGGAAGGGCTGCTGGGCCGCCTGGAGCGCAGCTGCCGCCCCCTGCCCGGGCAGACCGGCCTGCGGCCCGGCCCCGGCGAAGATGTGACCGAGGTCATGGACGTCACCCAGGGCAAGCTGTGCATGGGCTTTGTCACCCCCATTACCAACCGGGATCCGGAATTTGCCGCCATGCAGGTGCTCAACACCGTCTACGGCAGCGGCATGACCAGTAAGCTGTTCACCCAGGTTCGGGAGAAGCTGTCGCTGTGCTATTCCATCGGTTCGTCCTACTTCGGCACCAAGGGCATCCTGGCGGTGTCCGCGGGGATTGATTTTGACAAGGAGGATCTGACCAGGGAGCGGATCCTGGCCCTGCTGGAGGACTGCCGGAAGGGGGACATCACGCCCCAGGAGCTTACCGCCGGGAAGGAGGCCCTGCTTTCCGGCCTCCGGGCCGTCCACGACGCCCCCGGCTCCATAGAGAACTACTACGCCACCGCCGCCCTCAGCGGCCTGGACATGACCCCGGCGGCCTACATGGAGGCGGTGGACAGGGTCACCCCGGCCCAGGTGCGGGCGGCGGCGGAAACCCTGACCCTGCACAGCACCTACTTCCTGAGAGGAGGGAGCCAATGAAGTCCTGTTACTATCCCCAGCTGGACGAGACGGTTTGCGCCCAGGTCCTGGAGAACGGCCTGACGGTGAAGGTGATCCCCCGAAAGGGCTTTACCAAGAAGCTGGCCTATTTCGTCGCCAATTACGGCTCTGTCCACGGGGACTTTTCCCTGGATGGGCAGACCCTCCGCGCCCCGGCGGGGGTGGCCCATTACCTGGAGCACAAGCTGTTCGACATGCCCGGAGGCCGGGACGTGTCCGCGGAGTTTGCAGCCCTGGGAGCCGTGACCAACGCCTTTACCAGCTATGACATGACCGCCTATTACGTCTCCTGCACGGAGCGTTTTGAGGAATGCCTGGCCCTGCTGCTGGAATTCGTCTCCACGCCGTACTTCACCGAAGAAAGCGTGGAGAAGGAGCGGGGCATCATCGACCAGGAGATCGGTATGAACCTGGACGCCCCGGACAGCGTGGTCTTTGAGAATCTCATGGGGGCCATGTACGCCGCCCATCCCATCCGGGTTCCCATCCTTGGCACCGCCGAAACCATCCGGCAGATCACCCCCCAGGTGCTCAGCCGGTGCCATCGGGCCTTCTACACCCCCCGGAACATGATCCTGTGCGTCATAGGGGACGTGGAGCCGGAGGCGGTGGCCGGGATAGCCCGGCGGGTGCTGGGCGAGCGCAGCCCCGAAACGGCGGTGAAGCTGCGCCCCTGGCAGGAGGACATGACCTGCCCCACCGCCGAAGTCGCCGCCGTCATGGAGGTGGCCATGCCCATGTTCAGCCTGGCCTTCAAGTGCGAGCCTACCCCGCCGGGAGAGGCGGGGATCCGGGAGGAAATGGTGGCGGATCTGGCGGCGGAGGCCCTGTTCGGCGAGTCCTCGGAGCTGTACCTGCGGCTGTACGAGCAGGGGCTCATCGACAGCTCCTTCAGCGGCGGCTTTGAGACGGTGGACGGCTGCGCCATGCTCCTGTGCTCCGGAGACTCCCGGGACGCCCGGCAGGTGCGCCGGGCCATCCTGGACCAGGGGCGGAAGCTGGCGGAGGAGGGCCTCTCCCAGGAGAGCTTCCTGCGGATGAAGCGGGGCGCTCTGGGACGGCGGATCCGGGGCCTGGACAGCTTCGACGCCACCTGCTTCCGGGTCTGCGCCTATCACTTTACGGACTTTGACTACTTCCGGTTCCCGGAGGTGTACCACAGCATCCGCCAGGAGGAGCTGCGGGCCTTCCTGGAGCGGGTTGTCCGGCAGGAGCGGTGCTGCCTGTCGGTGATCGATCCCCCGGGAAAGGAGGAGACGGCATGAATCCCACCCAGTATTCCAGCATATCCTTCCCCGCTTTGGGGATCCAGGTGAACCCCGGCCGGGGCTTTGCGCTGGGGTCGCTGACCATCCACTACTACGGCCTGGTCATCGCCCTGGGGCTGATCCTGGCGGTGGTGTACGCCTGTAAGCGCAGCAAGCACTTCGGACTGAAGGAGGACGACATCCTGGACGGCGTGCTGTGGGTGACTCCCTTCGCCATCCTCTGCGCCCGGGCCTACTACGTGATCTTCTCCTGGGAGGGCTACGCCGCCGATCCCATTTCCATCCTGTATATCTGGGAGGGCGGCCTTGCCATCTACGGCGGCGTTCTGGGCGCCGTGGTGGGGGTGACGGTGTTCTGCCGGATCAAGAGGATCAAGCTCACCGCGGTGCTGGATCTGGTGCTGCTGGGCTTCCTCATCGGACAGGCCGTGGGCCGCTGGGGCAACTTCTTCAACCGGGAGGCCTTCGGCGCCGCCACGGACAGCTTCCTGCGCATGGGCCTTTACAACACCGTCACGGAAAGCTGGGAGTATTATCACCCCACCTTCCTGTATGAATCGCTGTGGAACCTGGCGGGCTTCTGCCTGCTCCATTGGCTGTCCTTCCGCCGCCGCTACGACGGCCAGATCTCCCTGGCCTACGCCGCCTGGTACGGCCTGGGCCGGGCCTGGATCGAGGGCCTTCGGGTAGACAGCCTGTACTGGGGCCCCGTGCGGGTCAGTCAGGCTCTGGCGGCTGTCAGCTGCGCCGCCGCCGTGTGCCTGCTGCTGTGGCTGCACTTCCGCCCCCAGGATCCGCAAAAGCTTTATGTAAACCAACAAGCCCCCAAGGAAGAAACGGAAGATCCGCAATAAATCCGCCGCGCCTTTGGCCCATCCACCAAAGGCGCGGCCTTTTTTCCGGCAAAAGAAAAAGTAGCAAAAAGAAAAGAGATAAAGATAGAGATAGAGACAGAGATAGAGATAGAGAAAGAGGAAGAGAAGGAGGGAAAGAAAAAGGAAACATTCCCTACAGAGGGGAAATCGCCAACAGAGGGAAAACCGTTAGCAGAGGGAAAACCGTTGGCAGAGGGAAACGCGTCGGCAACGGCCTACCTCCTCTGAGCGCCCCTTTGGGGTAAGGGAAGCAGAGCCAAGGGGGGCTTTGCCGCTGAGGGAATGGGATAGCGGCGGCGGGAGAAGCGTGCTACAATGGATTTGCTTGGGAGGCGAAAAAACCCGAAGTCCCGCGGGAGTGGGCGGGGCTTCGGGGAGGGGTTATTGGGCGCTGAATTCGATCCGATCGTTGCTGATGCCTTGCTCCCGGAAGGCTTGCAGCAGCTGCTCCGGGGTCATGCCGGCCCGCTGCTTTCCTGCCAGCTCCAGGACGATCCGGCCGTCCTTCATCATCAGGGTGCGGTTGCCCAGGCGCAGGGCGGAGGGGATGTTGTGGGTAATCATCAGGCAGGTGATCCGGTTCTGCGCCACGATCCTCTCTGTCAGGGCCAGCACCTTCTCCCCGGTGGCGGGATCCAGGGCGGCGGTGTGCTCATCTAGCAGCAGCAGCTTGGGGGTTACCAGGGTGGCCATGAGCAGGGTCAGGGCCTGGCGCTGGCCGCCGGAGAGCAGGCCCACGGGATGATCCATCCGATCCTCCAGCCCCAGCTCCAGCATGGCCAGCCGCTCCCGGAAGTCCCGGCGGTCGGCCTTGGTAATCATGGAGAAGGGAGAGTGGGCTTGGGACGCCCGCAGGTAGGCCAGGGCCAGGTTTTCCTCAATGGTCATGTTGGGGGCGGTGCCTTTCAGAGGATCCTGGAACAGCCGCCCGATGTACTTGCTGCGCTTGTAGTCGGGGAGGTTGGTGATGTTCCGGCCGTCTAAGTGGATGGAGCCGCTGTCCACCACGAAGGAACCGGCGATGGCGCCGAACAGGGTGGACTTTCCCGCGCCGTTGGAGCCGAGGATGGTGAGGAAATCCCCCTTATCCAGGTGCAGGTCGATGCCGGTGAGGGCGGCCTTTTCGTTCACCGTGCCGGGGTTGAAGGTTTTGGAAAGATTGCGCAGGGTCAGCATTTGGCCTTGCCTCCTTTCGTGGCGGGCTTCAGGGCGTCCTGAATGGCGGGCAGGCCGATGGCCAGGGCCACGATGGTGGCGGAGATCAGCTTCAGGCATTCGCTGGGCAGATCCATCCGCAGGGCCAGGGCGATGATGAACCGGTAGAGGATGGAGCCGAGGACGGCCCCCAGGGCCTTGACCCAGAGCTTTCCCCGGGGCAGCAGCGTCTCGCCGATGATCAGGGAGGCCAGGCCGATGATTACCATGCCGGTGCCCAGGTTGATGTCCGCGGTTTTCTGGTACTGGGCCAGCACCGCGCCGCTGAGGGCGGTCAGGGCGTTGGACAGGCACAGGCCCACGGTGATGGTGAAGGCGGTATTGATGGAGGAGGCTCGAACCATGTCCGGATTGTCCCCGGTGGCCCGGACGGACAGACCCAGCCGGGTCATCAGGAACAGCACCAGGGCCGCCCCCGCCGCCAGGGTGATCCCCATGGCGGGCAGCAGCTTGTAGACCGCGCCCAAATGGGGCTGTACCAGGGTGAACAGGGTGTCCTTGCCCATGAGGTTGACGTTGGAGGAGAAGCTCATAATGGCCAGATTCACCGTGTACAAGCCGGTGTTGGTGATGATGCCCGCCAGGATGGAGGGGATCTTCAGCCTGGTCTGGAAAAAGGCGGTGACGAATCCGGCGCAGACCCCCGCGGCCATGGCGGCGGGGAAGGCAAGAAGGGGATGCCCCGCCAGGGCCACCGTGGCGGAGACGGCGCAGCCTAAGGTAAAAGCGCCGTCGGTGGTCATGTCAGCAATGTTCAGTACCCGATAGCTTAAAAACAGAGCCAGAGCAACCAGAGCATAGACAAAGCCCAGCTCCAGGGCGCTGAAAATAACAGCTGTGGAAATCATGGGGATTCTCCTTTAACACAGATGGGTTTTCGCAACCCCCTGGGGGAAACCCAGGGGCTGCGGGAAGGGGTTATTCGCCGGAAGCCACGGTTTCGAAGACGCTTCCCATCTCCATCAGGGGGCTGCAATCCAGGCCCAGGGCCTCGGCGGTGCCGCCGTTGACGGTGATGATGCCCCCGTCCATCACATGGTATTCCGGGATCTCCCCGCCCATGAGGATGTCAAAGGCCATGTCGGCGGTTTTCGCGCCCAGGTCGCTGTAGTTGACGCCGCAGGTGGCGAAGGCGCCCGCCGCCACAAAGGAATCGGCGCCGGTGTAGTGGGGAATTCCCGCGCCGGTGAGAATCTCGGCTACCGCGGCTTCCGCGGCCATGACCGCGTTGTCTGTGGGGGTGAACACCGCGTCCACACGATCCACCAGAGAGGAGGCGGCGGAGAGAATTTCATCGGTGGTGTTGCCGGTCTTTTCCAGGTAGGCGATGCCCTTCTCCTCCAGATAGGCCTTGGCCTCGGCAATGGGGGTGGTGGAGTTGGCCTCGCTGTTGGAGTACAGCAGCCCGACGGTTTGGACATCCGGCTGAACCGCCAGCATCATATCCAGAATGAAGGGG
>CALWXQ010000043.1 GCA_944385545.1 uncultured Oscillospiraceae bacterium
AGTTTCTTAATTGGTGCCTGCTGAATAAGCCGCTTTCCGCGGCTTATTCCCCGCCGCAGGCGGGAAATTGAAAAAAAACGGCTCTTTCCAACCGTTTTTTTCAATTCAGGCGCGTATCAATGTGTATTTTGGATGATGCGGCGCACCGCATCATCCAAACCGGTGCAAGCTTTTTTCGCTGAAAGGCGGAAAAACCTTGCACCGGAACAACGCAAAAAAGTCCGGCAAGCCTTGGCTTGCAAGGGCTTTTGCGTTGTTCAGTACGCATTAATTGGCTACATACATCTGCTTGTAGGGATTCTTGGTGTCCGGGGTCACCAGGGTGAAGGGGCCGGACAGCACCTGCCCCGGGTCATAGCCGAAGGTCTGGCAGTACTGGATCAGCTCCTGTTCAATGGCTGCCAGATCCTGGGCCGTGGCAGGCCGGTGGCAGACATTGCCCGGGAACCGAATACCGGACACGTCTCCCCGGAGGAACATCTTCCCGCCGTGCATGCCGGTACAGGGAAAATTCCCCACCAGACGCTTGCCCTGGCTGTTCAGTCCCAGCACCACGATGATGCCCCCGGCCTGGTATTCTCCCAGAAAGCTGCCCGCCACGCCGCCGATGATCATGACAGGCACCTTGTCCTGATACTCCTTCATGTGGATCCCGGCCCGGTATCCGGCGTTTTCCTTCACGTAGATCCGACCGCCCCGCATGGCGTAGCCTGCCGCATCTCCAATGCTTCCGTGGATGATAATACTGCCGTCGTTCATGGTGTCACCCACCGCGTCCTGAGCGTTGGCGTTGACGGTGATGGCGGCCCCGTTGAGGTAGGCTCCCAAGGCGTTGCCGGGGATGCCCTCAATGGTAATGGCTTTGTCCTTCATGCCCGCGGCGATAAACCGCTGGCCGCAGCAGCCCACGATCCGGCACTGACTGCCGGACAGCCGCAGCTGCCGGTTAAGCTCCTTGAAATTCAAATCCTTCGCGTCTAATACCATCTTACACACCCCTTGCAAATTTCTGTTTCCGGGCCTCCGCCGGAAAGGCCGTAAAGTCGGGATCCGCCATAAGCGCTTGGAAGTCCAATCCCTCAGCGGCACCCAATCCCGGATCAGGCCGGTGTAGACGCCGCCCCTTCCTACGCTGTCCACCAGAATATAGCCCCGCAGCAAGCCGTCCTTGACGAAGAACTTCTTCGCCGCGTCCCGCTCCAAATTGGCATTCTTCGTTCACATATACCCGTTTCATTGATCCACCTCTCATTCACCGGCATGGAGGATCCCCAGGATCTCCAGTTCCTTGTCCGTCAGGCCTACGCCCCGGAGCATCAGCCGATTGCCCCGGAGGGCCTCAATGGAGTTGATGCCCATGCCGCCCATCAGCTCCTTGATCTCGTGCTTCCAGGCGGTCATCAGATTGACCAGCCGTCGGCTGCCGATCTCGGGGTTCAGCCGTTTCACCAGATCCGGCCGCTGGGTGGCGATGCCCCAGTTGCACTTGCCGGTGTGGCAGGTGCGGCACAGGTGACAGCCCATGGCCAGCAGGGCGGCGGTAGCCACGTAACAAGCGTCGGCTCCCAGCGCCACCGCCTTGACCACGTCGGCGGAACTGCGGATGCTGCCTCCCACCACCAGGGAGACCTGATTGCGGATGCCCTCCTCCCGCAGCCGCTGATCCACCGCCGCCAAAGCCAGCTCAATGGGGATGCCCACATTGTCCCGGATCCGGGTGGGCGCAGCGCCGGTGCCGCCCCGGAAACCGTCAATGGCGATGATGTCCGCACCGCTGCGGGCGACGCCGCTGGCAATGGCCGCAATGTTGTGCACGGCGGCTACTTTTACAATAATTGGCTTTTGATACGCCGTGGCCTCCTTCAGAGAATAGACCAGCTGGCGCAGATCCTCAATGGAGTAGATATCATGGTGAGGCGCGGGAGAAATGGCGTCGGAGCCTTCCGGGATCATTCGGGTGCGGGAAACGTCGCCCACAATCTTGGCCCCGGGCAGGTGCCCGCCGATGCCGGGCTTGGCGCCCTGGCCCATTTTGATCTCCACCGCCGCGCCGGCGTCCAGGTATTCCCGGTGGACGCCGAACCGGCCGGAGGCCACCTGGACGATGGTATGTTCGCCGTAGCAGTAGAAGTCCTCATGGAGGCCGCCTTCCCCGGTGTTATACAGGATCCCCAGCTCCCGGGCCGCCAGAGCCAGGGATTTGTGGGCGTTGTAGCTGATGGATCCGTAGCTCATGGCGGAAAACATCACCGGCATACTCAGCTCCAGCTGAGGCTCCAGGCGGCAGATCAGCCCTCCGGTTTCATCCTTTTCCACCAATCCCGGCTTCTTGCCCAGGAACACCTTGGTCTCCATAGGCTCCCGCAAGGGGTCGATGGAGGGGTTGGTCACCTGGGAGGCGTTGAGCAGGATCTTATCCCAGTACACCGGGATGGGCTTGGGATTGCCCATGGAGGACAGCAGCACGCCGCCGCTGTTCGTCTGCTTATACAGTTCCTGAATGGTTTCCTCGCTCCAGTTGGCGTTTTCCCGGAGATGGCAGTCGCTTTTCACGATCTTCAGCGCCCGGGTGGGGCAGAGACTGACGCAGCGCTGGCAGTTGACGCACTTAGTCTCGTCGGAGAGCATCCGCCCCAGTTCCGGGCCGAACCGGTGCACTTCATTGGCGCACTGCCGCTGGCAGACCTGGCAGGCAATGCACCGGCTGTCGTTGCGGACAACCTCAAATTCCGGATAGATAAAATCAATTCCCATCAGTAGGCACCGTCCTTTACTGTAACGATCACGGCTTCGCCGCCGGCAGGGGCGTAAATCTTTTCCGCCTCCGGCTCCATAGCCCGAATGGCCGCTTCCTCACTGGCAATGAACACCAGATCCTCTTTTTCCCCCGTGACCATGGAGCGCAGCTTCAGTCGGTCGTTCAGGGCCATCAGGCCGCCGTTAAAGCCCAGCACAATGGAAAACGGGCCGGTGATCAGCAGGCTGGGGAAAACGGTACGCAGGTACTTCAGCCGCCGGCGCTCTTTTTCGTCGGGGTTGGCGGCGATGGTGCTCCAGAAGGGGGCGGCAATGACGTTGGCCGCGTCCCGGAGGGATAGCTTCTGCACCCGAAGCAGATAGTCCATAATATAGGCAATGACCTCGGTATCCGTTTGCAGGGTGCATTTATAGCCGAACATTTCAATGAACCGGCGATTGGCGTCGTAGGAGGAAATCTCCCCGTTATGGACGATGGAATAGTCCAGCAGGGTAAACGGATGGGCGCCGCCCCACCAGCCGGGGGTATTGGTGGGGTATCGACCGTGTCCCGTCCAGGAATAGCCTTCATATTCGTCCAGCCGGTAGAATGCCGCCACATCCTCCGGATAGCCCACGGCTTTGAACGCGCCCATATTCTTGCCGCTGGAGAAGACGTAGGCGCCGTGGAGCTGCTGATTGATGTGCATCACCGCCCGGGACACCAGATCCTCCTCCTGAATCTGCTGGGCCGAAAGCACCGAGGCGAAGGGGGATACAAAGTAGCGCCAGATCATCGGCGCGTTGGTGATCTGGGGCAGCTTCCGGGTAGGGATCACCTCCCCATGGACGATCTCGAAATACTCCTTTACATAAGCTTCACACCGCTTCCGGGAATCCCGATCGTCGAAAAAGATGTGCAGCGCGTAAAAATCCCGATATTCCGGGTAGATCCCGTAAGCGGCGAAGCCGCCGCCCAGCCCGTTGGAGCGGGCGTGCATGGGCTTCATGGCCTTCGTAATGGTTTCGCCGGTCATTTTCCTGCCTTCTTTGGAAATCACGGCGGCAATGGCGCAGCCGGAGGGGATTCGGACTTGACCTTCAAGTTTCATAGAATCTGCTGTCCTTTCTTGCCGAAATAAAAAAAGCAAAGGCCCTCATTCAGGCGCAGCGGAAGCTGTGCCGAAATGAACGCCTTTGCTCATTTACCCAAATGATACAGGAAGATGTTCCATTTGTCAATGCAAAATTGCCGGAATTTTTTCCGGAGCAGGATTTTGGGAAAGAAGGGGTTGACAAACCGGCCCCGGGGGTGTACAATGCGGAAGTGAAAAGGCAAAGGCGTCTTTGAGGGATCTCCCGCGAAGGCACTTTTGCCCCTTTTTATTGCCGGTTTTCCCTAAGAAACTGGGAATAACGAACAGAATACGGAAACAAAAAGGCAATGGCGTCTTTTCCTCCCGGCTGCGGGGGAAAAGGCGCCTTTGTCCGTTATGTAAGGAGGAGCTTATGAGCACTGTAACAGAATTGTTCGGAAGCAAGGTCTTTGACGATCGGGTAATGAAGGCCACCCTGCCTGCCAAGGTCTACAATTCCCTGCGCAAGACCATCGACGAGGGCACCGACCTGGATGTGGGCGTTGCCAATGCCGTTGCCATTGCCATGAAGGACTGGGCCGTCCAGCAGGGCGCCACCCACTATACCCACTGGTTCCAGCCACTTACCGGCATCACCGCGGAAAAGCATGACAGCTTCATCTCCCCCTCCCCTGACGGCGGCGTGATTATGGAGTTTTCCGGCAAGGAGCTGATCAAGGGGGAGCCGGACGCCTCCTCTTTCCCCTCCGGCGGCCTGCGTGCCACCTTCGAGGCCAGAGGCTACACCGCCTGGGATCCCACCTCCTACGCCTTTATCAAGGGCAAAACCCTGTGCATCCCCACAGCCTTCTGCTCCTACGGCGGCGAGGCCCTGGATAAAAAGACGCCTTTGCTGCGCTCCATGGAGGCGCTGAACAAGCAAGCCCTGCGGATCATCCGCCTGTTCGGCAACGATACCGTTAAGTGCGTCAAAACCTCCGTCGGCCCGGAGCAGGAGTACTTCCTCATTGACCGGGAGATGTACTGCAAGCGCAAGGATCTGGTCTACACCGGCCGCACCCTGTTCGGCGCAAAATCCCCCAAGGGCCAGGAGATGGAGGATCACTACTTCGGCGTCATCAAGCCCCGGGTAGAGGCCTATATGGCGGATCTGAACCAGGAGCTGTGGAAGCTGGGCATTCTTGCCAAAACCGAGCACAACGAGGTCGCCCCGGCCCAGCATGAGCTGGCTCCCATCTACGCCAGCACCAATATCGCCACAGATCACAACCAGCTGACCATGGAGGTGATGCAGAAGGTGGCCGCCCGCCACGGTCTGGTGTGCCTGCTCCATGAGAAGCCCTTTGAGGGCGTCAACGGCAGCGGCAAGCACAACAACTGGTCCATCGCCACGGACACCGGCGTGAATCTGCTGTCACCCGGCGAGACGCCCTATGAAAACGCCCAGTTCCTGCTGTTCCTGTGCGCCGTGATCAAGGCGGTGGACGATTATCAGGATCTGCTCCGGCTGAGTGTGGCCACCGCCGGCAACGATCACCGGCTGGGCGCCAATGAAGCGCCTCCCGCTGTGGTCTCCATTTTCCTGGGCGACGAGCTTACCGCCATTCTGGACGCCATTGAGAATGATAAGCCCTACAACGGCTCGGAAAAGACCCTGATGAAGCTGGGCGTCAGCGTCCTGCCCAAGTTCCCCAGGGACAACACCGACCGCAACCGCACCTCGCCCTTTGCCTTCACCGGCAACAAGTTCGAGTTCCGGATGCTTGGCTCCTCCAACTCCATCGCCTGTGCCAATATGATGCTCAACGCCGCCGTAGCGGAGTCCCTGAAGATCTACGCCGACCGGCTGGAGAAAGCAGAGGATTTTGAGACCGCCCTGCACCAGATGATTAAGAAGACCATCAAGGATCACAAGCGGATCCTGTTCAACGGCAACGGCTATGACGACGCCTGGATCCAGGAAGCCACCAGGCGGGGCTTGTCCAACTACCCCACCACCCCCGACTGTATGCCTCACCTGCTGGACGAGAAGAATGTGAAGATGCTCACCGCGCACAAGGTCTTCACCGAAGCGGAGCTGAAGTCCCGCTGCGAGATCATGCTGGATAACTACAGCAAGACCGTCATCATCGAGGCCAACACCATGGTGGATATGGCCCGGAAGGAGATCCTTCCCGGGGTGGAAGGCTATATGGCGGAGCTGGCCGGTACCATCGCCGCCAAGAAGGCCGTCTCCTCCGGCATGGCCTGCGGCTATGAGACCGGACTGCTGACCAAGCTCTCCCAGCTGACCGATGTGATGGCCCTGCGCTGCGAGGCCCTGGAAGGCGCTTTGCAGGATCTGAAGCGCTGCCAAGGGGCTGTGGCGGAATCCGCCGCCATCCGGGATACGGTGCTGAGCAAGATGACGGATCTGCGCGCCGCCGCCGACGAGGCGGAAACCCTCACCGCCGGAAAGTACTGGCCCTTCCCCACCTACGGCGATCTGCTGTTCAGCGTCCGCTGATCCAGCCGTTCATCCCTTCCCGAAGATCCACCGGCCGCGGAGGCTGACCGCCTCCCTCACGGCGGTGCCGGCCGTGGGGCGGCGGGATCATCGGGGGGGGGCGGCATACAATCCGCATCAGAGAACAAGGGAAGCTCTGATTCAATCGACAAAAGCGGAGGACGACTTCATCAGAGCTTCCCTAATATTCCGGGAGGATTCGATTATGTGTTCTATTATGGGTTACTGCGGTACGGCGGCGTCCATTGACGCCTTTCAACGGGGATTTCACAGGACTGTTTCCCGAGGGCCGGATGACAGCAAGGCCGTGGATACGGGAAACGGCCTTCTGGGGTTTCACCGGCTGGCCATTATGGGCCTGCATCCTGAGGGGATGCAGCCGTTTTACCTAGACGGGGACTATGTGGTCTGCAACGGCGAGATCTACGGCTTTGAAGCCGTCAAGGCAGCCCTTTCCAGGAAGCGCTATACCTTCCAAAGCCAATCCGACTGTGAGATCCTGCTGCCCCTTTACCAGGAATACGGCACCGACATGTTTGCCATGCTGGACGCGGAGTTCGCCCTGATCCTCTACGACGGCAAGCGCGGAGAATACATCGCGGCCCGGGATCCCATGGGAATCCGCCCGCTGTACTACGGCTATGATCCGGAAGGAACCATTGTCTTCGCCAGCGAGCCGAAAAACCTGGTGGGCTTGGTGAGCCGAATTCTTCCCTTCCCTCCGGGGCATTACTACAAAGGCGGCGAATTTATCTGCTACCGGGACATGACCCGGGTGGAGCGGGTTCTGACCGATGATCTGGAGACGGTATGCCGCGGTATCCGGGAGCGTCTTATCGCCGGCGTCCGCAAGCGCCTGGTAGCCGACGCCAAGGTGGGCTTTCTCCTCTCCGGCGGTCTGGATTCCTCCCTGGTATGCGCCATCGCCGCCAAGGAAAACCCCGAACTCATCAAGACCTTCGCCATCGGCATGAGCGAGGACGCCATTGACTTAAAGTACGCCAAGCAGGTAGCGGACTTCATCGGCAGCGATCACCGGGAGATCATCATCAACAAAGACATCGTCCTGTCCTCCCTGGAGCGGGTGGTGGAACTGCTGGGTACCTTCGACATCACCACCATTCGGGCCAGCATGGGCATGTACCTGATCTGCAAGGCCATCCACGAGCAGACGGACATTCGGGTGCTGCTCACCGGCGAGATCTCCGACGAGCTGTTCGGCTACAAGTACACAGACTTCGCCCCCAGTCCGGAGGCCTTCCAGCAGGAGGCTCAAAAGCGGGTGCGGGAGCTGCACATGTACGATGTGCTCCGGGCAGACCGGTGCATTTCCGTCAACTCTCTGGAAGCCCGGGTGCCCTTCGGGGATCTGGCCTTTGTGGAATACGTTATGGCGGTGGATCCGAAGCTGAAGGTGAACACCTACGGCAAAGGCAAATATCTGCTGCGCCACGCCTTTGAAAGCTGCGGGTATCTGCCTGACGAGATCCTTTGGCGGGAGAAGGCGGCCTTCTCCGACGCGGTGGGCCACTCCCTGGTGAACTATTTGAAGCAGTACGCCGAGGAATTCTACACCGACGAGGATTTCGAGACTCTGCGCAGGCAGTACACCCACGCCCAGCCCTTCACCAAGGAATCCCTGCTGTACCGGGTCTTGTTTGAAAAGTACTATCCCGGCCAGGGGGAGATGATCCGGGACTTCTGGATGCCCAACAAGGACTGGGAGGGCTGCAACGTCAACGACCCCTCTGCCCGGGTGCTGTCCAACTACGGCGACAGCGGAAAGTAATGGGCATGGATACACCTTCGCTTCTTCTTTGGAATCAGGCGGCGCTCCGTCTGGTTCCATTGGCGTGTAAACGGGAATCGGCTTCTGAGAGCCAAACAGAAAGGAACATTTCGCTATGACAAAGTATATTTTCGTAACCGGCGGCGTAGTCTCCGGCCTGGGCAAGGGCATTACCGCCGCTTCCCTGGGAAGGCTGCTCAAAGCCAGAGGCTTGAAGGTAGCCGCTCAGAAGCTGGATCCTTATATCAATGTTGACCCGGGCACCATGAGCCCCTACCAGCACGGGGAGGTCTACGTTACCGAGGACGGAGCGGAGACAGACCTGGATCTGGGCCATTACGAACGGTTCATTGACGAGAACCTGAACCGGTTCTCCAACCTTACCACCGGCAAGGTCTATTGGAACGTGCTGAACAAGGAGCGCCGGGGGGAATATCTTGGCTCCACCGTCCAGGTGATCCCCCACATTACCGACGAGATCAAGGCCTTCGTCTATCGGGTGGGCAAACAGACCGGCGCCGACGTAGTAATCACCGAGATCGGCGGCACCATCGGCGACATCGAGTCCCAACCCTTCCTGGAGGCGGTGCGTCAGATCTCCCTGGAGGTAGGCCGGGAAAACAGCCTCTTTATCCACGTGACCCTGGTCCCCTTTCTCAGCGGTTCCGAAGAGCACAAGTCCAAGCCTACCCAGCACTCCGTGAAGGAGCTGCGGGGCATGGGCATCAATCCCAGCATTGTGGTGCTGCGCTGCGACCGGCCTTTGGAGGAATCCATTTTCAAGAAAATCTCCCTGTTTTGTAACGTAAAGCCCGACTGCGTCATTGAAAACCGCACTCTGGACATTCTCTATGAAGCCCCCCTGATGCTGGAGCGCTCCAACTTCTCCGGCGTGGTCTGCCGGGAGCTGGAACTGCGCACCGCCCAGCCGGACTTGACCGAGTGGGCAGCCATGGTGGAGCGGATCCGTTCCCGGGAGAACACGGTGAACATCGGTCTGGTGGGCAAGTACACCTCCCTCCACGACGCCTACCTGTCTGTGGCCGAGGCCCTGCGCCACGCGGGATATTCCCACAACACCCATGTAACGATCCACTGGATCGACTCGGAGCAGATCACCGAAGCCACCGCCTCCGGGATGCTGGCGGGGCTGGACGGGGTGATCGTCCCCGGCGGCTTCGGAGACCGGGGCATTGAGGGCATGATCCAGGCGGCGAAATACGCCCGGGAACAGGATCTTCCCTACTTTGGCATTTGCCTTGGCATGCAGATCGCGGTGATCGAATTTGCCAGAAATGTACTGGGCCTATCCGACGCCAACTCCGGGGAATTCAACGTCACGTGCCTGAACAAGGTCATCGACTTCATGCCCGGCCAAAGCGCCGAGGTGGACAAGGGCGGCACCCTGCGCCTGGGAGCCTATCCCTGTGTGATCCAGCCGGGCACCACCCTGGCCAGATGCTACAACGCCACCCGGATCAGCGAGCGCCACCGCCACCGCTATGAGTTCAACAACCGCTACCGGGAGCAATTCCAGCAGGCGGGGATGACCCTGGCAGGCACCTCCCCGGACGGACGGCTGGTGGAAACGGTGGAGCTGTCTCACCGGGCCTTCTATGTAGGCGTGCAGTACCATCCGGAATTCAAGAGCCGCCCCAACCGGCCCCATCCTCTGTTCCAGGGCTTTATCGCCGCGGCACTGCGCCGGGCTAAGGGAGAAACCCTATGAGCGTCCACGAAGAATGCGGGGTATTCAGCGTAATCGCCCCGGAGCCTAAGTCTGCCTGTCTGTGGAGACTCTGTCATCCATGATCGGGAACCGGAACGATTGCAGCGCCTGCTTTGGCGGCCGGTATCCCACCGCCATCCCCCGTGGGAACCGGAAAAACCGGTTTGAGCAGCGTCTGTCCCAAAAAGAAGACCATCAGGAAGGAGCGATGCAGTGTGGTCAAGCCCTACGACCGGAAGCTGATTTTTGAAGACGGCAGCGAATACTCGGGATATGCCTTCGGCGCGGTGGAGGAAAAGGTCTGCGAGATCGTCTTCAACACCTCCATGGTGGGCTATCAGGAGATCCTTTCCGACCCCTCCTATACCTACCAGGCGGTGGTGATGACCTACCCCCTCATAGGCAACTACGGCATGGCCGCGGAGGACTACGAATCCCGGGTGCCTACCATGGGCGCCATGATCGTCAGCGAATACAACCACCAGCCCTCCAATTTCCGCTGTCAGGAGACATTGGGCGCGGCGATGGCCCGCTTCCGCATTCCCGGCGTCAGCGGCATTGACACCCGGAAGCTCACCCGGTATATCCGGGACAACGGCAGCCGGAAAGTGCTGATCACAGCTGCCGATACCCCGCTGTCCCACGGTCTGGCGAAGCTGAAGGCCGCCTGGCTGCCCACCGACGCAGTGGCTCTGGTCAGTCCCAAGGCGCCCTATGTGGCCCCGGCGGAGTCGCCCAAATACCATGTGGTGGCCATTGACTGCGGCATGAAGGCCAACATTGTGCGCAGCCTGAACCGCCTGGGCTGTACGGTGACGGCAGTACCCTACGACACCTCCCCCCAGGCCATTCAGGCGCTGCGCCCCGACGGGATCTTCCTGTCCAACGGCCCGGGGGATCCCCGGGATGTGCTTCAGGTGATCCGCACCGTGAGCCGGCTCCGGGGGCAATACCCGATGTTTGGCATCTGCCTGGGCCATCAGCTGATCAGCCTGGCCTACGGTGGGGAATGCTACAAGCTAAAATTCGGCCACCGGGGCGGCAACCATCCGGTACGCTGCCTGGAAACGGGGAAGATCGAGATTACCTCCCAGAACCATTCCTACGCCGTGGACATGGCCAGCCTCAAGGCCACGCCTCTGACGGTGACCCATGTGAACCTGCTGGACGGCACCGTGGAAGGCGTCTGTTGCCGGGAAGACCGGGTCTTCTCCGTCCAGTACCACCCGGAAAGCGCCCCCGGCCCCGAGGACAGCGGGTACTTGTTCCCACAGTTTATCCAGTGGATGGAGGAGGAAACGGGTCATGGCTAAGAGAACGGATATCAAAAAGGTACTGGTCATCGGCTCCGGCCCCATTGTCATCGGCCAGGCGGCGGAATTTGACTACGCGGGTACCCAGGCGTGTCTGGCCCTGAAGGAGGAAGGCTATGAGGTGATCCTGTGCAATTCCAACCCCGCCACCATTATGACCGACACCTCTGTAGCGGACAAGGTCTATATGGAGCCGCTGAACCTGGAGTACGTCTCCAAGATCATCCGCTATGAACGGCCGGACGCCATCCTTCCCGGCATCGGCGGGCAGACCGGTTTGAATCTTGCCATGCAGCTGGAGAAAAAGGGCGTGCTGGCGGAGTGCCGGGTGGAGCTGCTGGGAACCCCCAGCGACAGCATCCGCCAGGCGGAAGACCGGGAACTGTTCAAGGAGCTGTGCCAGCGGCTGGGGGAGCCGGTGCTTCCCTCGGACATCGCCACCACCGTAGAAGACGGTCTGGTAGTGGCAAAGACCATCGGCTACCCGGTGGTTCTCCGCCCCGCCTTTACCTTAGGCGGCACCGGCGGCGGTTTCGCGGACAATGAAAGAGAATTCCTGCCTCTGATGAAAAACGCCCTGTCCCTGTCCCCTGTGGGGCAGGTGCTGATTGAAAAGAGCGTCAAAGGCTATAAGGAGATCGAATATGAGGTGATGCGGGACGCCAACGACACCGCCATCACCATCTGCAACATGGAAAATCTGGATCCCGTGGGCATCCACACCGGCGACTCCATTGTGGTCTGCCCCTCCCAGACCCTGACCAATCAGGAATACCAGATGCTCCGCAACAGCGCCCTGAAGATCATCCGAGCCCTGAAGATCGAAGGGGGCTGTAACGTCCAGTTCGCTCTGGATCCCCACTCGTTCCGGTATTATCTCATCGAGGTCAATCCCCGGGTATCCCGTTCCTCCGCCCTGGCCTCCAAGGCCAGCGGCTACCCCATCGCCCGGGTCTCCGCCAAAATCGGCGTAGGCATGACCCTGGACGAGATCCGTCTGGCCAATACCTGCGCCGCCTTTGAGCCGGCTCTGGACTATGTGGTCACCAAAATGCCCCGGTTCCCCTTCGATAAGTTCACCGACGCCAACAACACCCTGAGCACCCAGATGAAGGCCACTGGCGAGGTAATGAGCATTGGCAGATGCTTCGAAGAAAGCCTGCTCAAGGCCGTGCGTTCTCTGGAAATCGGCCTGCACCATCTGCGCCACAGCAGATTCGACACCTGGGATGCGGAGCAGCTGCTGGACTATATCTCCACCGGCACCGACGACCGGATCTACGCCATTGCCCAGCTGCTGCGTCTGGACTGCCCGGTGGAGCGGATCGCCCAGATCACCGCCATCGACCGGTTTTTCCTGAACAAGCTCCGCAGAATCGTTCAGATGGAGCGCTACCTGGAAGCCCATCCCGGGGATCCGGCTGCGCTGGCGGAGGCGAAAAAGCTTGGGTTCTCCGACAAGGAGGTGGGCCTCCTTTGGAAGCTGCCGGAGCAGGAGGTCTTTCACGCCCGGGAGGCCGCCGGAATCATGCCGGTATACAAAATGATCGACACCTGCGCCTCGGAATTTGAAAGCTATGTCCCCTATTTCTACTCCACCTACGCCCAGGAAAACGAATCCATCGTCTCCGGCAAACAGAAGATCATCGTCCTCGGCTCCGGCCCCATCCGCATCGGTCAGGGCGTGGAATTCGACTACTCCACGGTTCACGCGGTGAAGACCATCAAGGCCTCAGGCTTCGAGGCCATTATCATCAACAATAACCCCGAGACCGTCTCCACCGACTATACCTGCTCGGACAAGCTGTACTTTGAGCCGCTGTGCGTGGAGGATGTGATGAACATTCTCCATCTGGAAAAACCCTGCGGGGTCATCGCCACCCTGGGCGGGCAAACCGCCATCAACCTGGCGGAGCCTCTTGCCCGGCGGGGAGCGCCCATTCTAGGCACCGGCACCCAAGCCATCGACCGGGCGGAAAATCGGGATTCCTTCGAAAAGCTGCTTAAGGAGCTGAACATTCCCCAGCCGCCGGGGCGGGCCGTGACCAACATCCCCGACGGTCTGGCGGCGGCGGAGGCCATCGGCTATCCGGTGCTGGTGCGGCCCAGCTTTGTTCTGGGCGGCAGGGCCATGCAGATCGTCGCCAAGCCGGAGCATCTGAAGCATTACCTGAAAACCGCCGTGGCCATCAGCGAAGACCGGCCGGTGCTGGTGGATAAGTATCTGAAAGGCAAGGAGGTGGAGGTGGACGCCATATGCGACGGCAAGCAGGTGTTCATCCCCGGGATCATGGAGCTGGTGGAACGCACCGGCGTTCACTCCGGCGACTCCATTTCCGTCTACCCCACCTACAGCATTTCCCCCAAGGTCAAGGGAAAGATCCTGGACTATTCCCGGCGCTTGGGCCTGGGCATCGGCATTGTGGGGCTTTATAACATCCAGTTTATCGTAGACGAACAAGAAGATGTGTATGTCATTGAGGTCAATCCCCGCTCCTCCCGGACGGTGCCCTTCCTGTCCAAAGCCACAGGCTTCCCTTTGGCGGACATCGCCACCTGGGTGATGCTGGGCAAACGTCTGGATGAGCAGGGCTTCAACCATATCTACCCCGACGAGAAGACCCGCTATTATGTCAAAGCTCCCGCCTTCTCCTTCTCCAAGCTCCGGGGCATGGACGCCTATCTGTCCCCGGAAATGAAGTCCACCGGCGAGGCCATCGGCTATGACAAAAAGCTCCACCGGGCCATGTACAAAGCCATGGCGGCCTCAGGCATGAAGCTGCAAAACTACGGCACCGTCATCGTCACGCTGGCCGACGAGGACAAGGAGGAAGCCCTGCCCCTGGTGCGGCGGTTCTACAATTTGGGCTTCAACATCGAAGCCACCGTAGGCACCGCGGTGTTCCTGAAGGCCAACGGCATCCGCACCCGGCTGCGCCGGAAGCTCAGCGAAGGCAGCGAGGAAATCCTGGACTCCATTCGGGCGGGGTATGTCAGCTACGTGATCTGTACCCGGGCCATCCTCTCCGGGGTACACTACCAGGACGGCGTTGCCATCCGCCAGTGCGCCATCCAAAACGGGGTGACCATGCTCACCTCCCTGGACACCGTACGGGCGCTGCTGGAGGTATTGGAGGAAACCACCCTGTGCGTCAGCACCATCCACTGAGCCTGCCTCAGATCCGCCTCTCCTTCGCCCAGGCCAATCCCAAACGCCAAAAAAGCGATACTCGGCCTTACGACTGAGTATCGCTTCAAATTTTGAAACCCCCAGAGGGCTTTCCCCAAAAGTCACTGTCTGCCCCGCGGCGGCAACCTCCCGGATGGGTTTATCCTTTACGCGTTGCGGAACCGGGCGAGGAAGTCCCGGGTCTCGGGCTGTCGGGGATCGCCCAGCACCTGCTCCGCAGTGCCGTCCTCACAAATGACGCCCTGGTTCATAAACACCACCCGGGTACTGACGTCCCGGGCAAAGGCCATTTCGTGGGTGACCACCAGCATGGTCATCCCCTGGCGGGCCAGGGCCTTCATCACGTCCAGCACCTCGCCCACCATTTCCGGATCCAGGGCGGAGGTAGGCTCGTCAAAGAGCAGCACCTCCGGCTCCATGGCCAAGGCCCGGGCTATGGCTACCCGCTGCTTCTGGCCGCCGGAGATCTGCCGGGGCTTGGCGTTCCGATAGGGAGCCATGCCCACCTGGTTCAGGTACCCCATGGCGTCCTCCAGAGCCTGGGCCTTGGACTTCTTCAGCACCTTCACCTGGCCCACAACGCAGTTTTCCAGCACCGTCATGTTGTTGAACAGGTTGAAGGACTGAAATACCATTCCCACACGGGACCGGTATTTGGCGGCGTTGACCCCGGGGCCGGTGACCGGCTGGCCGTGGTAGAGGATCTCGCCGCCGGTGGGCGTTTCCAGCAGGTTGATGCAGCGCAGCAGGGTGGACTTGCCCGAGCCGGAAGCGCCGATGATGCTGGTCACATCTCCCTTTCCCACGGAAAAATCAATATCCCGCAGCACCTGATGATCCCCGAAGGCCTTGCTCAGGTGCCGGATTTCCAGAATCTTATCTTCCATATCACCGATCTCCTCTGCTGCGGCCGAATTTCAGCTCCTGTTTGATCCGCTCCCGCACTTCCTTGCTCCGCTCGTCGAAGGGCGTGCCCCGGTGGGGGTGGTTGTAGGTTCCCGCCGTCATGGTCAGAGAGTCCTCCTGCACCAGCTTATAGTGATCCGTGCCGTCCATAATCCGCTCCGCCAGCCGCAGCAGGAAGGAGGCGGCCAGAGTCATCGTCAGGTAGCCGATCATCTCCACCGTGGCCGAGGGGAAGTACATATTGTTCACACCCACAATGTAGCGGTGGGCGGCAAAGAACTCGGTGAAGCTGATGATGAACATCACCGACGTATCCTTCAGATTGATGATGAAGTTGTTGCCGATCTGGGGCAGGATGTTCCGTAGGGCCTGGGGCAGAATCACGTGGAGCATGGTCTGCACATGGGTCATGCCGATGGCCTTCGCCCCTTCGGTCTGGCCCGGATCCACAGAGATGATGCCGCCCCGGACGGATTCCGCCATATACGCCCCGGTATTCACGGAAACAATGATGATGGAGGCCAGCCACATACCGGAATTGCCCCGGAAGGCCACGGCGCCGTCGGTAAAATAGGGCAGGCCGTAGAAAATAAACACAGCCTGAAGCACCATGGGGGTACCCCGGAACACCTCCACATATACCCGGATCAGTCCCCGGAGCAGCTTCAGCAGGAAGCGCTTGGGCCAGGGATCCTGCTTGGTATAGGGAATGGTATTCAGCACACCGCAGGCCAAGCCGATGAGAAAGCCGATCACCGTAGCCACCAGCGCCAGGATCAGGGTGTTCTTCACACCGTTTAAGTACATGGGATAGTACTTGCTCCACAGCACCTCCACATCCTGGATCAGCTTTACAAACTTATCCATTGAGTCGCTCCTTTCAGAAGACGCCGCTTACCTCCGGCCATATTGGCCGGAGGTAAGGAATTTGGTCACAGATCAAACTTCGGGCTGAATCGAGATGGCCTCATTCATCAGGTCGTTGAAGTCCGTGTAGGTCATGTTGGCCAGAACCGCGTCAATGGCGTCCTTCAAAGCGGTGTTCCCCTTTGCCACGGCAATGCCGATGTTCACGTTCTCATCCAGCTCCTGCTGGCTGGCGAACTGGAAGTCCCCGTCGGTACCGGAGAAGTTCAGGATGTGCAGGTTGTCGTCCTTGGCCGCGGCAGCCATGGCCGTGGGCAGATCGGTGCAGATGAAGTCCACGGTGCCGGTCTGCAGCTGCATAATCATGGCAGGGGCGGTTTCCGCGGGAGCCAGCAGGTTGGCATCGGGAATCTGGGGCAGGCAGGAGTCGTACCAGATGGTGCCGGACTGGGAGGTGCAGGTGCCGCCGGCCAGATCCGCAATGGAGGTGGCGGTGGCGTAGGGGCTGTCATTGGTGGTAACGCAGACAATGGTGGCATAGTAGTACGGGCCGGCCATGTCTACCTCCTCCATCCGATCCGCCGTCATGGACTGACCGGCAATGTTGGCGTCCATGGTGCCGGACTGAACCGCGGGTGTCAGGGAGTCCCAGGCGCTGGAAACGATCTCCAGTTCCCAGCCATTGGCTTCGCAGATCTTCTTGGCGATCATCACGTCATAGCCGTTGGCGTAGGCTCCGGGCACGTTGGAGATGGGCACAGCGCCGTTGGCGTCATCCATCTGGGTCCAGTTGTAGGGGGCGTAGGCGCACTCCATGCCCACGGTGAACACGCCGTCCTCCAGGCCGGGGATGGTTCCGGTCTGGGCGGCAGCCTGGGTGTCGGCAGCGGCTTGGGTATCGGCGGCCTGGGTATCGGCGGCCTGGGTGTCCGCCGGCGCCTGGGTATCGGCGGCGGGAGCCTCAGAGCTGCCGCAGGCAGCCATGCTCAGGCACAGGGCCAGGGTCAGAAGCAGAGCGAGAAACGTTTTCATAATCATTCACCTTTCCTTTTGATGATTGGGCAGCTTGCCCGGTAACAAAAATGAACCGCTTTGTTAAGCGGTTCATGGAAGATACAGAAGCAACCCATTCCGGGCAGATTCCCAACAGCCAATGATAGCGCTTCACAAAGAATTGTGACAGTCCGGCGGGTATTTCCCGACGGCCCAGGGAAGCCTGCGCAGGCCGCGAACCTTCCCTTCGGCGGCGGTCCCTTTTCCCTCCGGCGGCTGCCTGGCCTTGCCGGAGCGGTACTGATGAACGCCGCGCCTCTATCAAGCGATTCAATTTTG
>CALWXQ010000044.1 GCA_944385545.1 uncultured Oscillospiraceae bacterium
CGGGGGTCAACGATGAACAGAGCGGCAGGCAGCTTCTTCATTTCCTTCACGCCGCCCAGGTACTTCTCCAGCTTCTCAATCTCGCCCTGGTGCTTGATAACTTCCTTCTTGGGCAGCATGGCGAAGGTGCCGTCTTCTTCCATCTTGCGCAGCTGAGCCAGCCGGTCGATCCGGGTACGCATGGTGCGGAAGTTGGTCAGCATGCCGCCCAGCCAACGGGCATTGACATAGTAACCGCCGCAGCGGGCAGCTTCTTCCTTGATGGCGTCCTGGGCCTGCTTCTTGGTGCCCACGAACAGCACGTAACCGCCGTTGCCGGAGATCTCACGCACGAAGTTGTAAGCCTCCTCCAGCTTCTTCACGGTCTTCTGCAGGTCGATGATGTAGATCCCGTTACGCTCGGTGTAGATGTAGGGAGCCATTTTGGGGTTCCAGCGGCGGGTCTGGTGACCGAAGTGTACGCCGGCCTCCAGCAGTTGTTTCATAGATACGACAGCCATTTTACAATTCTCCTTTTTGTTTTTCCTCCACCCCGATCATCCCGCGCTGCCCGCCCAAAGTGAGCACAGGGGTGCGCGATCCCCGGGTGTGTGGTTTGATGTCATGGGATAAGCCCATGCCGATACATTATATCCGACATGAGGACGAATTGCAAGTATTATTTCCAAATAATTTCAAAAAAATTCCGGTGGGAACGCAAAAAAAGCCAGGGCCTCCCCTTTTAAAAGGGAAGCCCCGGCTTTCTGCGGGGAACCCGGCATTGATCCGGCTTGGCGTCCACCAGAACGATATCCGGGCCAATGCGCTTGATGCAATTCCAAGGGATCAGAAAGTCATCCCGGCGCACCAGGCCGCCGGGAAACCGGCAGCTGCAGGGCACCACTATGGCGCAGATATTTCCTTCCGGGATCTCCACCATAACGTCCGCCACAAAGCCCAGCCGCTGGCCGTTGCTGACGCAGATCACTTCCTTGCACTGCAGGTCTGTGAATTTCATGGACATGACCGATCCTCCTCCCTGCCGTCACAGGCTGCTACAACCTATGCGTCGCCCAGGAGAAACAGAACCGTCGGCTGCGTAACCTCTCCGGGTTCCGGCGTTTAGGATACGCTCACCGATTTTCGCAGGGCGCCGATGGCCCCCTTTTCCAGCCGGGAGACCTGCGCCTGGGAGATCCCCAGCGCCCCCGCCACCTCCATCTGGGTCTTGCCGTCATAAAAGCGCAGGGACAGGATTTGCTTCTCTCGCTGGTTCAGCGCCCGGAAGGCGTTTCGCAGAGTGATGTGCTCCATCCAGTTGGCCTCTGTGTTTTTGGTATCCCGCACCTGATCCATCACCGTCAGCGGATCTCCCCCGTCGGCAAATACCGGATCGTACAGACTCACCGGAGCGCAAACCGCGTCCAGAGACTGGCTCACGTCTTCCAGAGGGATGCCCAGCTCTTTGGCGATCTCATCCAGGGTCGGCTCCCTGCCCATGCGGGTGGTCATGGCCTCCTTGCATTGCAGCACCCGGTAGGCAACATCCCGGATGGAGCGGGATACCCGGATGGCGCTGTTATCCCGCAGATACCGCCGCACCTCTCCGGCAATCATAGGAACGCCGTAGGTGGAAAAGCGCACCTGCTTGTCCGGGTCAAAGTTGGCAATGGCCTTCATCAGGCCGATGCAGCCCACCTGAAACAGGTCGTCCGGATTTTCTCCACGGCGGTCAAAGCGCTGGATCACCGACAGCACCAGGCGCAAATTGCCTTCGATGAGCCTTTCCCGGGCCGCGTTGTCGCCGTCTCTGGCTCTGCGCAGCAGCAGATCCATTTCCGTCTGGGATAAGGTGGTCAGTCTGGATGTGTTCACGCCGCAGATCTCTACTTTTCCCTGCATGGTGTACCTCCCACAAGCATTGTTGCAGCCCCTTACCGCCGTCAGCGAATGGGGATAGAACAAGTATTCCCCGGCGCTGGCATATGATACCAAAAGCTTTTGGCATTTTTTCACAAAAATATCCGCCGCCTCTTGAAGGGGCGACAGAAGTTGACACACCATTTCTTACAATTTGTAAACTTTTTCCCGTTGTTTTTACCGAAGCCTCTTCCGGATAAGCGGTGACGTAACATAACCCGATTGCAAGGAAGCCCGGAATTATGCAAACCCGTATTCAGGTTTTCCACAAGTCCTCCACTTTTTTCAAACCCGGGCAATAGCTGTTGAAAACTCAGAGTTTTCCACATTCTCCACAAGTTTTTCCACAGGACTTTTCCACAGCTTCACAGGGCTGTGGATATGCAATTCCGGTTCACATAAAACGATTCGACAGGTTATTCCCAATTTCCCACTTTTTTGCCCGTGGTGTTTTTTACCAGAGTGTAAGCTTTGTGCAAAAATTAACCTCTTGACACACTTCCCCCGCAGGGTCACCCGGCGCCGTCCCCTGCCGGATCCTCTGTTCCGCCTTTCTTGCGGAACAGTTCCCACGACACGAAAAAATAAAAAAAGGGGGTTGATTTTGCGGGATAAAAGCGCTATAATGTTAACCCGTATGGACAACTTTACTGCAAGGAGGTGGAATCTATGCCCAATATCAAGTCCTCTAAGAAGGATGTTCTTTCTTCCAAGATCGCTTACGAGAAGAACAAGGCCAATAAGTCCGCTCTGAAGACCAACCTGAAGAAGTTCGACGCCGCTCTGGTGTCCGGCGACAAGGCCGCTGCCGAGGCTGCTTACAAGGTAGCTGTCAAGGCTGTGGATCAGGCTGTTATCAAGGGTCTTCTGCACAAGAACAACGCTGCCCGGAAAAAGAGCAGCATGACTCTGAAGCTGAACAAGCTGGCCTGAGCTCTCTGAAAATATCTCCCTCCCGGTTTTCTCCGGAGGGAGTTTTTTCATGCTTGTTGGAGGCGAAATTTGCCGGAAGAATGCCGTTGCATTATGGCGGTTTTTTGATTATAATGAAAGGACGCAACGACCCGTTCCGGAGGTGGGCCCCTTGGCAAAGCTGTCTGATCCCGTTACCATACTCAAAGGCGTGGGCCCCGCCCGGGCCAAGCAATTCGCCAACTTAAATGTGCTGACCCTCCAGGATCTGATCTGTCATTTCCCCAGAGGGTACGAAGACCGCACCCGGCTGGTGCCCATTGCCGCCTTGGAGCCGGATGTGCCCGCCTGCTTCCGGGCGATGGTGATGAATACCCCCCGCTGCTCCCACATCCGCAAGGGGCTGGATCTGACCCGGGTACAGGTGGCGGATCACTCCGGACGGCTGAACCTGACCTTTTTTAATAACCGGTTTGCCGCGGAGCAGCTTCTTTACGGTCAGGAATACATCTTCTACGGCGCCGTCAGCGGCGATTACGCCGGGTACGGCATGACCAATCCCAGCTTTGAAGCCCCGGACGCCCCGGCGGTGACCACCCGGCGGGTGCTGCCCATTTATCCGCTCACCGCCGGACTGACCAACGCCGCCGTGATTCGGGCCGTGACTCAGGCCCTTGCCATCTGCGACCCTCCGGAGGAGATCCTTCCGGAGCCGGTGCGAAATCGCTTTCACATCCTCCCCGCCCATCAGGCCTATCTGTCCATCCACCAGCCAAAGTCCATGGAGGAGGCGGAGCAGGCGAAGAAGCGGCTGATTTTTGAGGAATTCTTTGTATTCTCCGCCGGCCTTTCCCTGATGCGCTCCGCCCGGGCCCAGACCGTCTGCGCGCCTTATGAAGGTATGGATCTGACCTCCTTTTACGAAGCGCTCCCCTTTCGCCTCACCGGCGCCCAGCTCCGGGCCGTGGAGGAGATCCTGGGGGATCTTCGCAAGGGCACCCCTATGAACCGCCTGGTGCAGGGCGACGTGGGCAGCGGAAAGACCATGGTGGCCGCTGCCGCCGCCGTCTGCGCCGCAAGAAATCACAAGCAATCGGCGCTGATGGCGCCCACGGAGATCCTGGCGGAGCAGCACCATGCCTCTTTTAAGAAGCTGCTGGAACCTCTGGGCGTCACTGTGGAGCTGCTCACCGGCTCCATGACCCCAAAGCAAAAGCGGGAAGCTCGGGAGCGGATCGCCGCGGGGGTGGCCATGCTCACCGTGGGCACCCATGCTCTGCTCACCGACGCCACGGTGTTTGCCTGTCTTGGACTGGTGATTGCCGACGAGCAGCACCGCTTCGGCGTTGCCCAGCGGGCAAAGCTCTCCGCCAAGGGAGAAGCCCCCCACCTGCTGGTGATGTCCGCGACTCCGATTCCCAGAACCCTGGCGCTGCTGATGTACGGGGATCTGGATGTATCCATTCTGGACGAGCTGCCTCCGGGGCGGGAGCCGGTGGATACCTTCCTGGTAGGAGAAAGCTACCGCCCCAGGATCAACGCTTTCATCCGCAAGCAGGTGCAGCAGGGGCATCAGTGCTTCATCGTCTGTCCGGCGGTGGAGGAAAATCAGGAGCTGGGGATCAAGGCCGCCACAGTCTGGGCCGATACCCTGCGCCAGACCGTTTTCCCGGATCTGCGGGTCTCCCTGCTCCACGGCCAGATGAAGGGGGCGGAAAAGGAAGCGGTGATGACCGCCTTTGCCCGGGGTCAGGCGGACGTTCTGGTTGCCACCACGGTGATCGAGGTGGGAGTAGACGTACCCAACGCCACGCTGATGGTCATTGAAGACGCCGACCGATTCGGTCTTTCCCAGCTGCACCAGCTTCGCGGCCGGGTGGGCCGGGGCAAGGCGAAAAGCTACTGCATCCTCACCTCCCACAACCGCAATCCGGAGACTCTGGAGCGGCTGAAGGCTCTGTGCAAGACCACCGACGGCTTCCGGATCGCCGAGGAGGATCTGAAGCTGCGCGGCCCCGGCGACTTCTTCGGCGCCCGTCAGTCCGGCCTTCCGGCTTTCCGGATGGCGGATCTGAGCTATGACCTGGGGATCCTGAAGCAAGCCCAGGAGGCCTCTGCCGCCTGGATCGACGCCTGGGACGGCAGCGACACCCCGGAGGCAGCCGCCCTGCGCCGCCGGATCGCGGAGCTGTTCCAGAGATCCCAGGGAACCATGAACTAAGCCAACCAATCACAAGAACTTACGAAAGGAAGAAGCACTATGAAACATACCGTAAGATCCCTGTCTGTGGCGCTGCTGGCCATTGTCCTGCTGTTGACCCTCCTGCCCGGCGGCGTCTGGGCCACTGAGACCACGGAAGCCACCCAGGCGGCGGAAAGCGACCCCTTCGCCACCAGCGGCACCTGCGGCGACAACCTGACCTGGAGCCTGGAAAACGGCACTCTGACCATCTCCGGCAGCGGTGAAATGAGCGACGGCGCTCCCTGGTCCGAACATAAATTCAGCGTCCGCTCCATCGTGTTTACAGGCGGCGTCACCTCCGTGGCGGAGAGCGCCTTTGAAGGCTTCAGCCAGCTGACCTCCATCGATTTCGGCAGCTCCATGAAGGAGATCGGCTACCGGGCCTTTGCCGACTGCGACGATCTGACCAGCATCCACCTGCCCGCCACCTTCCGCCTGTTTGGGCCGGAATCCTTCCATGACTGCGACAACCTCACCGTGGTGGACTGTGACGGCGGCATGCCTTCTTTCCGGGAGGGCTGTCTGTGGAACAACAACCACATCGTGGTTTACTGCCCCACCAACAACCCCTGGCCCCAGCAGTATGTCCAGGAGCTGGTGGAGAATTTCGGCGGACGGCTCCAGGTGGTGGTGTCCGACAGCCCCTCCGGATCTGAGGAAACTACCCCGACTACGGAGGCCACCCAGCCCGCCACCACAGCGCCGACGACCCAGCCCACCGAGCCGCCGACCCAACCCACCACCGCTCCCACAACACAGCCCACCACCGCTCCTACCACCCAGCCCACCACCGTCCCCACCACCCAACCTCCCGCAGAGCCTTCTCAAACCGCTCCGGCCCCCACTGTAGCCCCTACTGAGCCTGCGGAGGTGCAGCGGATCAGCAACAGCATGATCTGGGTGCTGCTGGGCGTGGGCGCTGTGAGCCTTCTGGCCGCCGTCGTCCTGATCCTGCGAGCCATCTGGCATAAGGACGGACAGTACGACGATTGATCGGCGCTTCCTTTTTATCTTTATCGTCCGCGGCTGAAAAAGCGGGAAACCCATACAGGATTCCTCACCTTTTGAGCCTTCGGCTGTGCCGAAATCTCCCGGCGTCAGCGCTTTCCCACGAAAAATGATGGGTTTCTTTTCCTCTCCCGGAAAAATCAACTATTTTTTGATTTTTCCGGGAGGGATTTTTTGTAGCGAAAAAATAAAAAAGTGGTTGTAAGTTTTGAGGAAATGATGTAAAATAAAATGACATGTATAACATGCAAGATTATGCGAACAACTCGCTTCTTTGGAGGTATACACATGGAAAAACCAATCGTTCTGGTCATTATGGACGGCGTCGGCAAGGGTGACGGCGGCAGCGGCGACGCTGTGAAGGTCGCCAGAACTCCCACTTTGGACAAGCTCCTTGCCACCTGCCCCCATACTTACCTGAAGGCCCACGGCACTGCCGTCGGTCTGCCCAGTGACGACGACATGGGCAACTCCGAGGTAGGCCACAATGCCCTTGGCTGCGGCCAGGTCTATTCCCAGGGCGCCAAACTGGTAGGTGAGTCCATTGAAAACGGCGCGCTGTTTGCCTCCCAGACCTGGCAGCGTCTGACGGCCAACGCTCTGGAGGGCAAGGCCCTGCACTTCATCGGTCTGCTTTCCGACGGCAACGTCCACTCCAACATCCATCACCTGTTCGCCCTGCTGCGCCAGGCCCATGCCCAGGGTGTGAAGAAGGTATACTGCCACATCCTCCTGGACGGCCGCGACGTGCCTGCCACCTCCGCGCTGGAGTATGTGGACATGCTGGAAACCGTCCTCGCCCAGCTGAACACCCCCGGCTGTGACTACGCCATCGCCTCCGGCGGCGGCCGTATGCAGATCACCATGGATCGCTACGAGGCCAACTGGGGCATGGTGGAAAAGGGCTGGCGCACCCATGTCCAGGGCCAGGGCCGGATGTTCGCCTCCGCCCGGGAGGCCATCGAGACCTACCGCGCCGAGAGCGGCTGCATCGACCAGGATCTGCCCGCCTTCGTGGTGGCCCGGAACGGCGCCCCTGTGGGCCGGATCGCCAACGGCGACAGCGTGATCCTGTATAACTTCCGGGGCGACCGCGCCCAGGAGATTTCCCTGGCCTTTGACCGCAAGGACTTCGACAAGTTTGACCGGGGCGACTATACCGGCGTTCAGTTTGCCGGTATGCTCCAGTACGACGGCGACCTGAACATCCCCGAGCACTACCTGGTACAGCCTCCCGTAATTACCAACACCCTGACCGAAGTGCTGTGCGCCGCGGGCATCCACGAGTACGCTCTGTCCGAGACCCAAAAATACGGCCATGTCACCTACTTCTGGAACGGCAACCGCTCCGGCAAGGTGGACGAGAGCCTGGAGGTCTACGAGGAAATTCCCTCAGACGTAATCCCCTTCGAGCAGGCCCCCGCCATGAAGTCCCGGGAGATCACCGAGAAGATGGTGCAGAACATGGCTTCCAAACAGTTCCAGTTCCTGCGCTGCAACTTCCCCAACGGCGACATGGTGGGCCACACCGGCGTTATGGACGCGGTGGTTTACGCCATGGAGTGCGTGGATCAGAGTCTGGCCGCCATTTTGGAGGCTGCCGACAAGTACGGCTACACCGTGCTGATCACCGCCGACCACGGCAACGCCGACCAGATGACCGAGACCAAGAAGGGCAAGACCACTGTGCGTACCGCCCACTCTTTGAATCCCGTTCCCTTCATCATCTATGACAAGGATCGCGACTGGGTCATCAAAGACGGCCAGTACGGTCTGGCCAACGTGGCTCCCACGGTGGTGCGGATGATGGGCCTGACCGCTCCCGACTGCTGGGAGCAGAGCATGGTATAAGCAAGCGCCACACCATTTGATTTTGAATTGGAGGTACTGATCTATGATCCGTCATGAAAACGAAAACGGCAGCGTAAACGTCAGCACCAACGTCTATACGGATATCGTCGGTACGGCCGCCGCCAACTGCTTCGGCGTCAAAGGCATGGCCGCCCGCAGCCTCACCGATGGTGTTTACCACCTGCTGCGCAAGGAATCCGTGGGCAAGGGCGTACGCGTCCACTTCCACGAGGATGATTCCATTTCCATCGACCTGCACATCATTGTGGACAACAACGTCAACCTCAACGCCGTCGGCGCTTCCATCATTTCTGAGGTGCGCTATGTGGTGACCCAATGCACCGGCACCGACGTACGCGCGGTAAACGTCTATATCGATTCCATGCAGATCGGATAAGGATTCGGAGGTAACTGAAATTGAAGCAAGTCATCAACGGCGCCGATTTTCGCAGAATGATCGTCAACGCGGCGGCAGCCATCGAGCACAATAAGCAAGCCCTGAACGAGCTGAATGTTTTCCCCGTCCCTGACGGCGACACCGGCACCAACATGTCCATGACCATCAACGCCGCCGCCGCGGATCTGCGCAAGACGGAGGATCCCACCCTGGGCCAGGCCGCTAAGGTAGCCGCCTCCGCCATGCTGCGGGGCGCCCGGGGCAACTCCGGCGTGATCTTGTCCCTGCTGATGCGGGGCATCTCCCAAAAGCTGAAGGATCAGACAGACTGCGACGGCGTGCTGTGGGCCGCCGCCTTGCAGGAGGGCGTGGACGCCGCCTACAAGGCGGTAATGAAGCCCGCCGAGGGCACCATCCTCACCGTAGCCCGTCTGTCCGCCGCCCAGGCCGGCAAGGCCGCCCAGGAGAACAACTTCATCGAGTTCGTCCAGGAGGCCGCCATTGCCGAAGCCAGAACCGCTCTGGCCAACACCGTCAATCAGAATCCCGTCCTGAAGAAGGCGGGCGTGGTGGATGCCGGCGGCAAGGGCTGGCTGGTCGCCCTGGAGGCCATGCTGGCCGCTCTGCGGGGCGAGGATGTGGCGGCGCCGGAAGCCGGTCGCGCTACCGAGGTCAAGGACAGCGCGGATTTTTCCGACTTTGATACCGAGGACATCACCTTCACCTACTGCACGGAATTCATCATTTCCCGGGAAAACGACAGCGACCCCGACGCCCTGCGCGCCTTCCTCAGCCAACTGGGTGACAGCCTGGTACTGGTGGACGACGAGGAGATCATTAAGGTCCACGTCCATACCAATGATCCCGGCGCCGCCCTTCACGAGGCTGTGAACTACGGCTCCTTCGTCACGGTAAAAATCGAGAATATGCGGCTGCAGCACACCGAAAAGGTGCTCAGCGAAAACGAGAAAGCCCCCAAGATCGCGGAGCCGGAAAAGCCTCTGGGCGTGGTTTCCGTCTGCGCCGGCGAGGGCCTGGCAGACGTGTTCTCCAACCTGGGGGTGGACGCCATCATCTCCGGCGGTCAGACCATGAACCCCAGCACCCAGGACATTCTGGAAGCGGTGAATACCGTTCCCGCCGAGACGGTTTTCGTCCTGCCCAACAACAAGAACATCATCATGGCCGCGGAACAGGTCAATGACCTGACCCCCAAGAACGTGGTGGTGATTCCCTCCAAAACCGTTCCCCAGGGCGTGACCGCCATGCTCAGCTTCAACCCCGAGGGCAGCGTGGAGGAAAACACCGAGGCCCTGACCCAGGCCCTTTCCACCGTGGATACCATGCAGATCACCTACGCCGCCCGGAACTCCGACTTCGACGGCTACGATATCCACGAAGGCGATTATCTGGCCCTCTACGGCAGCCAGTTGTTTGGCACCAGCCAGGATATCAAGGTTCTGCTGCGCTCCCTGGCCGAGAAAATACGTGACGACGGCAAGGAATACGTCACCATCTACTACGGCGCGGACGTCAAGGAGAAGCACGCGCAAAAGGCTGCGGATTTGTTCGCGGATATCTGCCCCAACGCGGATGTGAATCTGCTCAGCGGCGGTCAGCCGGTATACTACTACCTGATCTCCGCGGAATAACAAGCCGCCATGCCCGCTGCCCCCTGGGCAGCGGGCCGCTTACGTTCCCGGCCCGCCTCCCGCCTGGGGCGGAATTTCCTCCCCAGACGGGCATAGTATAAGGATAGAAAACCATGGATGTGGCATCGTTTTCCGCTTACTTTGAAGATTACGGCACAATCGCTGTTTTTGTAGTGGTTCTGCTGGAATATTTGAATCTTCCCGGGTTCCCCGCAGGGATCATCCTGCCCCTGGCCGGGATCTACGCCGCCCACCGGCAGATCAGTCTTCCTGCCGTAATGACCCTGTCGGTAGTTGCCGGGATGCTGGGATGCTGGATCATGTATTTCCTGGGCCTCTGGGGCGGCAACGCCCTGGTGGAGCTGTACCTGAAGAAATTCCCCAAGCACCGCCCGGCGTTGGATCGCACCTTTGAGCTGATCCGCCGCCGGGGCTATTGGGGCGTGTTCCTGGGCAAGCTGATCCCGGTGGTCAGAACCCTGGTTCCCATCCCCGCGGGATTGGTGAGAATGAACTTTATCAAATACTCCATTGCCTCGCTGTTTGGCGTGATCCTGTGGAACGCCGTTCTGGTGGGACTGGGATATGCTTTGGAAGATCAGGTGTTTGCCCTGTTGGGCTTCTGAATGGGAACCACGAGGCACTGCGTTTGGGAGGAATCGGATGAAAAAATCAGAACAGGGCAGTCTTTTCTGGCGGTTGATCAGCGCTGTGGTGATGGCCAAGGATATGAATATCCCCCTTCACGCGGCTTATGCGGGATATTTCATCATGCTCTCCCTGTTTCCCACGCTGATGCTGGTTTTGATGCTGCTCAATTACACCGGCTTGCAGGTGGATAACCTGATCACCCTCATTGGGGAGTTTCTCCCCGGCGCCCTGGTGGGGATTCTGGCCCAATTGGTGAACAGCACCCAGGGCTCCACCGGCGCGCTGGTGGGCCTGTCCGCCCTCACAGCCCTGTGGTCTGCCAGCCGGGGGATCTACGGGCTGCTTCGGGGGATGAACGCCATTTACGACGTCGCCGAAGACCGGGGCTACCTGTACACCCGGGGCATCAGCGTGGTCTACACCTTTTTGTTCCTGCTGGTGCTGCTGCTGACCCTGGTGCTCCACGTGTTCGGCAGTTCCCTGATCGACATGCTCAGCAGGCTGGATCTAAAGATCCTGGGCTTTCTCATGAATCTGATCGATCTGCGGTTTATCCTGCTGCTGGTTCTGCAAAGCCTGATCTTCACCTTCATGTTCATGGCCCTGCCCAACCGGCGCAACCATTTCCGGGACAGTCTTCCGGGGGGCGTGCTGTCTTCCCTGGGCTGGCTGGTGTTTTCGGATCTGTTTTCCATCTATGTGGAGAATTATTCCGACTACGCCAGCATCTACGGTTCTGTTTACGCCATTGCCGTCAGTATGCTTTGGCTGTACTTCTGTTTGAGCATTTTGTTTTACGGCGCGGCGCTGAACCGCTACCTGACGGAGCGGCAATAGGGGAAAGTATGGATTTTGTGTAAATTTTTCCCGTGTTTACGTCGTGTTCACAGTTGCTGTGTAGGATGGTGGAAAGGAGGAGCGGATATGTTCGGATATGTCAGCGCCAATTGGAAGGAATTAACCAAGCAGCAGCAACAGCGCTATCAGGCGGTATACTGCGGAATCTGCCGTCAGATCCGGGCCCGCTCCGGCAACATCGCCCGACTGAGCCTGAGCTACGACATCGCGTTCCTGGCCCTGTTGCTGATGAGCCTGTATGAGCCGGAGGAAACCGCCGGAAAAAGCGGCTGCTTTCTGCATCCGGCCAAGCCCCGGCCCTGGCTGGACAACCAGTACATCCGCTATGCGGCGGATATGAACGTGGCTTTGGCCTACTACGACCTGCTGGACGACTGGCACGACGACGGAAAGCGCACCGCCAAGTGGATGGCATGCGCTTACGAACCCTATCTGGAGGATATCCGCCGGCGCTACCCGGAGCAGTGTCAGACCATGGCCCACAGCATCGCCAAGCTTTCTTCCCTGGAGCGCGACGGCTGTGACAATCCGGATCTGACCGCCGGAGCCTTCGGAGAGCTTATGGCCCGGCTGTTCGTCTGGGAGGAAGATATGTGGACGCCCACTTTGATGCAGATGGGCGACGCCTTGGGCCGGTTCATCTACCTGCTGGACGCGGCTCTGGACTATGACAAGGACAAGCGCAAAGGCAAATACAACCCTTTCCTGGCCATGGGCACCGGCAAAGACCCTGCCCGCTGGCAGGAATATTTGGTGCTGACCATGGGCCGTGCCACAGCGGCATTTGAAAAGCTCCCTCTGGTTCAGGACAAGCCTTTGCTGGACAATATCCTTTACAGCGGCGTTTGGGTCGCTTACCGAGCTAACAGGAAAGAGGAGGGACGTCCATGATCGACGATCCTTATAAAGTACTTGGGGTCAGCCCCGACGCATCCGACGAGGAGATCAAGCGGGCTTACCGCAACCTGGTCAAAAAATATCACCCGGATCGCAACCCCGGCGACGAGGAAGCCGCCCGGAAGATCAAGCAGATCAACGCCGCCTACGAGCAGATCAAGAACCCGGAAAAGGCCTCTCACACCGATTCCGGCAGCTACGGCGGTTACGGCGGCTACGGCGGCGGATACTACGATCCCTTCGGCAGCTACCGTCAACAGCAAAGCGGCGGCGAGCGCGCCGGTGATCCGTACCAGCAGGCCGCCTATCAGTATCTGCGCTTCGGCCGGTATCAGGAGGCGCTGAACGCCCTGCAAAACGCCGCCCAGCGGGACGCCCGGTGGTACTACCTCAGCGCCCTGGCCAACAATGCCCTGGGCAATCAGGTCACCTCTCTGGAGCATATCCGCAAGGCAGTGAGTATGGATCCCGGAAACCCGGAATATCTGGACGCGCTGAACCGGATCGAAAACGGCGGCGCCGCCTACCGGCAGCAGGCCGGGAATTTCCGGGGCTTCTCCATGGGCGGCAACCCCTGCGCCAATCTGCTGATGTGCTATTTGGCACACATCTTCTGCTGCGGCGGCCGGGGCATGTTCCTGTGCTGTTGAATCACAAAAATATGGCTTGTCACAAAACGATGGTTTCGTGACAAGCCATATTGCTTTTTATTCCCCCAGCAGGGTTTGCTCCAGCATCTGGCGGGAGGCGTCCAGATCCGCCACCAGCACCGCCATGCCGTCGATGTTCTGGTTGGTATAGGTTCCCGCGGCCGGTACATGCTGGCTAACGAACTGGGCCTGGGACAGCATGGGGAACACTTCCAGGGCATAGCTCAGCAGCTCGATGCCGCTCATATCCGTGGTAATCATGGGCAGGAGCTTCTTCATCAACGACGCCGCCTCCGGCAGGCTGGCATCCCGGTAGGCGCTGATCAGCGCCGCCATGACCTTGCGCTGGCGGCTGGTACGGCTGAAGTCCCCGTCCGCGTCCAGCTTCCGGATCCGGGCGTAGCACAGCGCTTCGCTGCCGTTCAGGCGCTGAACGCCCTGAGTCAGGCTGCTGCCCAATTCCTCATTGATCAGATCCGCCTCATCCTGGCGCAGCTCGATCTCCACGCCGCCCAGAAGGTCGATCACCTGGGCAAACTGTTCAAAGTCCACCTCCACATTGCCGTCGATGTGCACGCCGAAGTTCTGCTGCAAGGTCTCGTCCAGCAGCGTCATGCCCCCGGCGGCATAGGCCGCGTTGATCCGGTTGCTTCTGTACCCGGGGATCTGGACATACAGATCCCGCAGGAAGGAGGTCATGATGATCTGATTGGTTCGCCTGTTAAAGGTGCAAAGCAGGATCGAGTCGGAGCGGGAGCCGCTCTCCCCTTCCCGCCGGTCTTGGCCAATGAGCAGAATATTCACAATGGAACTGCCCCGGCCGCCGATGGTGGTACTGTGGTTTTCAAAGGAAACATCTCCGGAGTTCAGAGACGGCCCTGTCAGTCCGCTCCCGTTTTCCGTCGCCAGGTAAGCGTCCAATTCTTCCTGGGACATCTGTCGGATATCTTCGGGGTCTACAAAATTGATATGCCCCATCAGGTACTGGAAATAGGCGGTCACGGCGATCATCACCGTTAACATCAGGCCCAGCACAATACACAGAAACTTCACCACAGACCGGGCAAGTGTGGATTTTTGTTTATTACGACGTTTCATAATCAACTCCTAAGCAGAAGGATCCAACGCCCTGCGCAGGCATCGCAGGCTATGGCGGGTATACCATAGGATATGTATTATCTTCCAAAACATTCTCCCGGGAGGAACTCACTTCTCCCGGGAGGGGGTTTTGCCCATCTGCTGCATCCGCAGCACCTCGGACATTTTGGAAATGAACGCGCCGTTGGTGGGGCGCTTGCGGCCGTCGGGAAAATACCGCTTCCAGGCATCCGGGTTCCGCCGCTTCCAGGCCACATCCAGGGCATTGCGGATGGAGCGCTCCACCACCCGGCCCTCACGATGGAACCGTTCCCCCACTCTGGGGTAAAGCTCTTTGGTAATGGCCTGGGTGGGATCGCTGGTCATCAGCAAAATGGCCTCCATCAGGTAGACATAGCCGTGATGCTGGATGGATAGGCCCAGGGTATTGAGCAGTTCAATGACGATTGTCTTGGCGTTGGCAGTGGACAGCTGCATCAGCCGCTGGTTCAGGGTCATCGCCCGGGCCATGGCCGCCCGAACATCGCAGGGCTTCTGCATCACATATCCCACTCCCAGACGGGACATGGCTTCCATGGAATAGTCGCTCAAAAACCCGGTGATCACAAGCACGGCCGGGTAGATCCCTTCCTGAACCATTGTCTGCAGCAATGTCAGTCCGTCAATCTGCGGCAGCAAAAGATCCATGATCACCGTTGCGCAGTTCTGCGAACGCAGGATCTGCAAAGCATCCGCCCCATTCCGGCAGCAGTACACCTGATAGTGAGAACGCAATTCCTCCGCCAATGCTTGCAGAAATTCCTCATTGCTGTCCGCGATCAGCAATTTGGGCTTGTCCATCATCTTTCCTCCCCGGATATGGATATCTACGTAAGATAGATATAAGATATCACATGTTCCGCAACTTTTCAATTCATCAAAGAAAGAGGAAATTCGTCAATTTTCGTCAATTTGTCGAAATCCCCAGGCAGCGGGGATTTACGCCCGCCGAAGATGGCTCCGGCGGGCAATTACCGTCATTCGCCGAAGTAGCGGCGGAAGTAGTCGTACCAGCTGTCAAAGTCTTCGCTTTCCGGCTGCGTGGGTTGGGTCTGCTGATCCTCGGTCTGGAGATCCTGGGGTTTTTCATCCAGGGTGATGTCCAGCGTCATTTCCTTACCGCCCCGCAGGATGGTGATGGTGGTCTCGTCACCGGGGTCATATTCCCGCAGCGCCCGTACCAGCTCAAACTGGTTGCTGACCGTGGTATCTCCCAAGGCAATGATGATATCCTTGGCCTGGATCCCTGCCCGATGGGCGCTGTAGCCTTCCTCCACGCTGGCTACGTAGGCGCCGGTGGGGAGGTTGAACATGGCGGCGGATTCCTCGTCGGTATCGGTCACCGTCACCCCCAGGTAGGCGGTGCTGACATAGCCCTGATCCACCAGCTCACTGATGGCGTTCATCACATCGTCAATGGGAATGGCAAAGCCGATGCCCTCAATGGAAGCGCCGGAGTCGGTGGTGCCGGAATACTTGGCGGTGGTGATGCCGATGACCTCCCCGTATATATTGAACAGGGGGCCGCCGGAGTTGCCTGGGTTGATGGCGGCGTCGGTCTGGATCATGCTCATAATGGTATTGCTGGTGGTGACCTCCCGCTTGATGCCGCTGACGTAGCCCACGGTCTGGGTAGCGGTCAGCTCGCCCAGGGGATTGCCGATGGCCACCACCATATCGCCGATGGAAAGGCTGTCGCTGCTGCCGATTCTGGCGGCAGACAGGCCCGTGGCCTCCACTTTCAAAACCGCCAGATCGTTGGTTGCGTCATATCCCACCACCTGAGCCGGGTACTCGGTGCCGTCATGGAGCACCACATTTACGGCGGAAGCGCCTTCGATGACATGGTAGTTGGTGACCACATAGCCGTCCTCCGACAGGACAAAGCCGGAGCCGGAGGCCGAACCGGTGCCGGAGCCGAAATAGAAATCATTGGTCTGCACGATGCTGGAAATGGCCACCACACAGTCAACGCTGGTCTGGTAAAGCTGGCTGGGGGTCATAGCGCTACCATCGGAGGGAAGCGCCGCGGCCCAGCCGCCGGAGGCGCTGTCCTCCAGCTGTTCCTCCAGGGTGTCGATGCGCTCATTGAGCTGAGAGACCGTGTCCTCGGTACGTTCCTCCCAATAATCATTGACAGCGGCTGCGGTGATCCCACATCCCGCCGCCACCAGGGCCACCACCAGCAAAACGGCGGCCGTCCCTTTCCAGAACCCGCGGTGGGATTTCCGAGGCTTCTTTTCGGGTGGCTCCGTCTGGGGCTGATACTGATAGCCCCGCTCCGCCGGCTCCCGGTTCAGAACGTAGGGAGAGTCGGCGAAGGGAGATTCCTTGCGTCCCGTCCCCCGGTCATGGTAATAGGACGGATTGTCCTGCTCCCGGGGCGGATCCGGCTGAACCGGCACGGACGGCGCAGCCGTGGACTGCTCCTGGCCGGACGGCTCCTGGGCGGGCCGGTCTTCTTCCCAGCCCTCCGAAATCCGGGGGTCTTCGTGATGATTGTCAAAGGCATCCATATTGGCATCCTCCTTCTATGTACTCCAACTATAACGCGGATTTGTGAAGAAATTGTGTATTACCGGGGAACGAACTATAAAGATTACAGTTTTCACCATCATACCCGTTTTCCCGGAAAAGGTCAAGAAAAAATCGCGGCAGCGGAACGCTGCCGCGGATCATCGCCACCGAATCGCCGGGCGGGAGGTGGATCAGTGCGCCCCGCACGGCATGAAATCACTTCTGACGGAAGGACTTGCAGTCGGTGCACTGATCCATGGAAGGGTTGGCCTCATGGGTTCCTACCAGGATGCGGTCCAGAGAGCAGTAATTCTCCCCCTGACAATGATGAGCACACTGCTGTACGGTGCACTCGATGCACTTATTGGCGTTGCAATTCATGGATACTTCCTCCTTTGATTTGGGATACGCGCTTAGTATGTCGCCCGGAAACGAAAATATACCAACCACCCGGACGGTACAGATTGCTTTTTGACAGAATATGTGCTATATTAAATTCTCTAAATGAGCAAATCTGAAAAATAAACAAAAAGCACTCCTTTTATGGTACAATGAGGAAGAACCACCAACCACA
>CALWXQ010000045.1 GCA_944385545.1 uncultured Oscillospiraceae bacterium
TCGCTGATTTTTTGAAATACGGCTTGTTTTTCAAACTTTTTTGGGAGAGAAGGATAATTTGGGGAGAATTTAGGTTCAATTGATAACTTTCTGAAAACTTCTAAAAAAAGAACGCATCTTCTTGAAAATTCCCCTGGAAATCTCAAGAGAGTGCGGCCCGTCCTTGCCAAACTGGTTCAAACTCGGGCCAAACCCGAGAGATATCTTTTAAATGGGCGAAAATATCTATGAAATGCACGAAAATCGTGTTAACATTTTACCCAAAAACTCCAAATTATTTTGCACTCAAAACCCGCAGAAAAGAAAAGAAAAACACTTTAGATCTAACTTTTTAAGAGTTATATCTAAAGTGTCTTCCAATAATGGTCCGAGTGTCGAGATTCGAACTCGAGGCCTCTTGAACCCCATTCAAGCGCGATACCAAACTTCGCCACACCCGGATATTTTTCTGCGTCGCCCTGACGCTTGGATATATTACCACACTTTTCTAAAAAAAGCAAGTGTTATTTTTCATTTTTACAAAATTTTTATTCCCTCACAATTCCAGGCGCTTTATGGAATTGTGAGGGTATATTTCTGTATATTCCGGCAATTATCTCACTTTTTTTGCTTGAAGAAGTAAATCGCGGAGCCGGACATGCAGATTTTGTCCGGGCGTGCCGCATGGGCCGCCTCAGCGTTCAGGTTAATCAGGCTTCTGGTTCGGCTGACCACATGGACTTTCACCAGGATCTCCTCCCCCGGGATCAGCGGGCGGTGGTAGTCCACCTCCATCTGCACAGTAGGGGCCGTCCCTTCCCCCGGCTTGAGGCAGTAGGCTACCAGTCCCATGGCCTGATCCAAAACCGTGGCGCACATGCCGCCGTGAAGGGTGCCAAAAAAATTCCGCATCCATTGCGCCGTCCGGCAGGTCATTGTGTAGTCCCCGGAAGCTTCCCTGCATTGCCTCACTTGGAAGTCCAGCATGTCGCCGACGGATCCCGGCGCTGTTTCCGATACCATGGAAATGCAGCGCCGGAGCGCCTGCTCCATGTTATTCTCCCCGCTCACTGCTGATCACCTTGCCGATGTTCCACAGATGAATGACGGCCTGCTCCGCTTCTCGCTTCTGCTCCTCATTGCTGTATTCCACATAGACCGTATGGGCGCTGCAATCCATGCACTCTACCTGAACGCTCCAGCCGCCTTCATAGCTTATCATTCCTGCTCCACGGCAAACGGGGCATTCTTCCAAAAGGCTCTTATCTTCCATATTCTCTCCTTATCTGAATTGATCGACATTGGTATCGTATATCTCCCGGCGCAGATACCGAACAAAATCCGGCCGCAGCTCCGGCAGGTACAGGCTGATGGCGCTGCTAATCTGCCCGGGATTCAGAGCCGGATCCTGGCAGTTCGCCAGGACGCTAAGCACCAGCGTATCATCCCGGCACGCCTCAATCTCCAGCCGGCGGATCATGGGGATCAGATTCTGCTGAACAGGGCCTTTCTTTCCCTTTTTCTCCGCCATGACCTCTCCTCCGGAAAACAGCCGGCGGATCTTTTCCGCCGCGTCCTCCGGCACACCGGCGTCATATTCCAGAATCACCAAAGACTCCAGAAGCGTCAGTTCCTTGAGCTTGCGCCCGTTGTCGTAGACCTCAAGAATCCGCACCCCTTCCGGCAGCGCTTCGTTCAGCCGATCCCGGATCTCCCGATTGGGGACAGGCGTCCCCTCCAACTGAAAATCCAAAAGCTCGCACCGGCTCTCTACCCCCAGGCTCAGGGGCAGAGCGATGGACACCGAAGGTCTGGGGTTGAATCCCTGGCTGTGGGTCAAAGGCAGCCCTGCCCGCTTAAATCCCCGCTGAAGCAGCCGCATGAGATCCAGGTGGGAAATGTAAACGGCGTTTCCTGTTTTTTCAAACAAGGCTCTAGGCATCGCAGGCCACCTCCTTCAGCAGCGCATTGGCGCCGCACCCGGCGCAGCCGTGCCGGCAGTCCGGCGTGACCATCTGCTGGTAGGCCCTCCGGCGTTCCCGCAGGAGAAATTCCTTGGAAACGCCTACGTCGATGGTATCCCAGGGCAGGAGCTCTCCCTCGTCATAGCCGCGCACGGTGTAGAAATCCTCGTCCACGCCGCATTCCCGAAAGGCGTCATACCATTTGGCATAGTTGAAGTACTCATCCCAGCCATCCAGTCTGGCGCCGTTTCGCACCGCCGCTTCGATCACCGGGCCTAACCGCCGGTCGCCTCTGGCAAATACCGCCTCCAGCCGGCTCAGATCCGGACTGTGGTAGTCATATTCAATGGATCTGGAATAGAAGTGGGATTTCAGCAGACGGCAGCGCCGGAGATACTCCTGGGGCGTGATCTGCTTCTCCCACTGGAAGGGCGTATGGGGCTTTGGCACGAAATAGGCCGTAGCCACATGAATCCGAAGTCCCTTCTTCCTCTGGGAAGCGTGCTCCTTCCAGACCCGGATCACCTTATACACCAGATCCGCGATCCCCAGTACGTCGTCATCGGTCTCGGTAGGCAGGCCCAGCATGAAATAGAGCTTGACGTTGCTCCAGCCTCCGGAAAAGGCCTGGGCGCAGGTATTGAGGATCTCATCTTCCGTCAGATTCTTATTGATTACGTCCCGCAAACGCTGGGTACCCGCCTCCGGCGCAAAGGTCAGGCCGCTTTTCCGGACGGTTTGCAACTTCTCCATCAGCTCTCTGGAGAAATTATCCGCCCGAAGGGAGGGCACGGACAAATTGATCCGCTGCTCGGCGCAGTAGGGGATCAGCTGATCCGTCAGCTCCTTCAGCCCCCGGTAATCTGAGGTGGACAGGCTGGAGACCGTGATCTCTTGATCGCCGGAATGCTCCAGCGTCCGCACCGCCTGACGGTAAAGAACCTGCGGACTTTTCCTTCTCACCGGGCGGCAGGAAAAACCCGCCTGACAGAACCGGCAGCCCCGGATGCAGCCCCGGAACGCCTCCAGGTTCGCCCGGTCGTGAACGATCTGTGTGGAGGGAACGATCATTTCCGTTGGGAAGAAGGCATTGTCCAGATCCTCCACAATCCGCTTCGTCACAGTTTGGGGCGCTCCTTCCAGGGGGATAATGGCTGCCAGCGTCCCGTCCTCGTGGTATTCGTGGCGGTAAAAGCCGGGGACATACACCCCGGGGATCTTGGCCGCTTCCCGAAGAAATGCCTCCTTGCTCCAGCCCTCCGCCTTGGCACGGTCATACAAGGACACAATTTCTACGGTGATGTCCTCCCCATCCCCCAGGGAGAAGAAGTCCACGAACGCCGCCAGGGGCTCCGGGTTAAAGGCACAAACGCCTCCGGCAAAGACGATGTTATGCAGGCCGGGACGATCCTTGCTGTGCAGGGGGATCCCCGCCAGATCCAGCATGTTCAGGATGTTGGAATAGGACATTTCGTAGCCAATGGTAAACGCGATCATGTCAAAATCCCGGACAGCCTGCTGGCTTTCCAATGCCCACAGGGGAAGGTGGTTGGCGCGCATGGCCTCCTCCATATCTCCCCAGGGGGCAAAGACCCGCTCGCACCAGACACCCTCCATCCCGTTCATCACACCGTAGAGGATCCGCATCCCCAGATTGGACATGCCGATCTCATAGGTATCCGGGAAGCAGAATGCAACCCGAACCCGAACGTCCTTCAGATCCTTTTTGATCTCGCCCCATTCCCCGCCGGTATATCTGGCAGGTTTCTGCACGGTGGGAAGAATGCGGTGCTTCAAATCGGTCATAGCGCTACCTCATTATACAAGTCAGGGAAGCTCCGAATCCGTGGGCAGAAGCGGATGGCCGGGGGTGAACCCGGGGAAAGCCTGACTCTGTACTCCCCTTCCCAAGGGTCGGGGCAAAAAAATTCAGACCTGCTCCACAAACGATTCTTCGGAGATTCCTTAGTAGCACTATTGTACCCTGCTTTGCCGCCATTTGCAAGGCTTTTTTCTCATCCAGAGCTGCCCCGCCAGTCTCAGCGCCGCCGGGAGCAGGAGCCAGAGGACGTCGCCGCGAAGCAGCGCCGCCCCTGCCGCCGCCAACGCCAGAATCAGGCCCAGCTCCACGCGATCCTCCAGGCGCTCCCCCGCGTTCGGCCAGAGCAGCCGAATGCAGCAGCGAAGCGCCCGCCCGCCGTCCATAGGGTATACCGGAAGGAGATTGAACAATCCCTGGATCCCGCCGCAAATGGCCAGCTTTGGCAGCGTCCTGTAAAGGCCGGCAAGCAGCAGACTTCCCACCGGCCCTGCCAGGGCGCACAGAAGCTCCCGGCCTGTCCCCGGCAAGCTGGTGCCGATCACCGCGCCTCCGGCGCCGATCCGCATTCCCGTCACCCTGCCGCCCAGAAGCCGGATGGCCAGCAGATGGCATCCCTCATGGAACGCGGCGGCCGCCGCCGCGGCGATCAGCCAGTCCAGGGGCAGGGTCAGCATCAGCGCCGCTGCCAGCAGATAGGCCCAGGGGTCAATCCGGATCCATATCGACATCCCGGATTACCCTTCGGCAAAATTCCTCCAGCGCCGCGGACAGTTCCTCTCCCTCTCCCAGTTCCGCCGCCAGCTCCTCCAGGGCCGCGGCGGTCACCGCCGCGTTCCCAGGCAGCAGCAGCTCCTGTAGCGCTTGCTTCCCCCTGGGCCAAAAGCCGTTGACCAGGAACAGAAACAGCAGCAGGAACGCCCCTGTCAGCGCCGCGACTCTGGCTGCCCTGCTCCCCCGCCTGGATGGCGTCTTCACCGCTGTGTACACGACCCGATATCCCATTTGATCACCTCAGATCACCATATGTCCGGACGCTGCGGGAAAGAACACTCCCGCGATTTCAAAGGAACCACTTGTTTGCATCAGGCGGATCTGCTATAATAATCCCAAACCTATACATTCGCAGCAAACTATTACAGGAGCGTGATGGCATATGTCTCAACCCTTTGCAGAAATCGGCAAAAACTTCGGCTTCGGCTTCATGCGTCTTCCCATGCTGGGAGAGGACGTAGACATTCCCCAGACCAAGGAAATGGTGGATGCCTTTTTGGCGGCGGGCTTTCGCTACTTCGACACCGCCCACGGCTATCTCAACGGAAAAAGTGAGCTGGCCATTCGGGAATGCCTCACCTCCCGCTATCCCCGGGACGCGTACGTGCTGACCAACAAGCTCTCCGGGAATTACTTTGACACCCGGGAACAGATCCGCCCGCTGTTCCAGTCCCAGCTGGACGCCTGTGGCGTTACCTATTTCGACTTTTACTTGATGCACGCCCAAAACCGCCAGCGGTTCCGGCGCTATCAGCAGCTGCGGGCCTACGAGACTGTTCTGGAGCTGAAGGCTGAGGGGAAGGTGCGGCATATGGGCATTTCCTTCCACGACAAGGCGGAGGTGCTGGATCAGATCCTGACGGAATGTCCCCAAATCGAAGTGGTTCAGATCCAATTCAACTACTTGGACTATGAAGATCCCAATGTCCAGTCCCGGAAATGCTATGAGGTCTGCCGCAGCCACGGCAAGCCGGTGATCGTCATGGAGCCGGTGAAAGGCGGCGCCCTGGTGAATCTGCCGGAAGCGGCCCAAGGACTGCTGGATCGCCTGGGGGGCGGTTCCAACGCCAGCTACGCCATCCGCTTTGCCGCCGGATTTGAAGGGGTGGCCATGGTACTTTCCGGTATGAGCAATCTGGAACAGGTGGCGGACAATATCGGTTTTATGAAGGATTTCCGCCCCCTGTCCCGGCAGGAGCGGGAAGCTTTGGAAACGGTCAGCGCCATTGTCCACAGCCAAAGCCTGGTCAACTGCACCAATTGCCGCTACTGCACCGAGGTATGCCCTCAGGAAATCCCCATTCCCGACCTGTTTGCCCGACTGAATGCCCATCGGCAGTCCCAGCCTCTGCCGCCCCTCCCGGCGGATAAGCCAGGCCCCGCCGCCTGCATCCGGTGCGCCCGGTGCGAGCAGATCTGCCCGCAGCAGATCCGTATCCGGGATCTGCTGACGGTGGCCCTTAAGGAGCTTTCCCTGTAAAACCATTGTTCCCCGCATCCCTGTAACGCAGCCAGCCCGGACGGTGATTCGTCCGGGCTGTGGCTTTTTCCCGTTGGGCTGGGGCCGCTCGGGCTGATGGCACGCCGTCATGGCACAGCCCGGTATGTACGTCCCGGCGCCGCTTATTTTCGGCGAAGATACATAACCGTAATCAGCAATGCCGTAATGCCGAAGGATACCGCCAGCGTCAGCACCAGCAGGCTGTTCAATATGGCATACCAGGGCTTCTGCCCGTCGGCAAACCGGATCTGCCCCTCCGCGGTTTCCGGCCCTCCGTTCTCAAGTTGTCCCTGCCGGGCCATCTGTCCGGCGGAGAAATCGCCTCCGGCCTCCTGCAAGCCGCATTCGATCCCTTTCCACACGGAAACCAGCAGGATCCCAAGCAGCAGGCCCACCAGCAGGCTCGCTTTCATCCTATACAATATTTTCCCCTCCTATACAGCGCCGGACGGGTCACATCCGGCAAATTCCCCACTTTTCGGCTGTGTTTTGGATTGTCAGGGTGTGATGACAATCTGCCCGTACACCGGGAATGTTCCGCCGTCGTAGCCTGTCAAGGTTTCGGACGCCTCCTGCTCCCCTTCGGCGTCGAACAGGAAGACATCCCAGCCGGATTGCTCCCCCCAGGCCTCCACACACACCTTACTCAGCTCCGGTACGCCCCGGAAGGTGAAGCGGCACTCCCCTGCCGCCGTAAGGGCCTGCGACTGCGTCTGCCCGGCGCAGTCGGCGCTGATCCACAGGGAATCCTCCCGGGTGACCGCCGTGGTCACCCGCACCGCCGCCCGGATGGTATAGCTGCCGTCCGCCTCCCGCTCCCAGGTGTAGCTTGGATCCGAAAAGCTTTTTTCCGACAGCACATCACAGCGCTTGCCTTCCCCTTCCAGGGAGGAAAAATAGGCGTACAGACTTGCCACATTCTGCGGCGTGTGGCTGGTGGGCGTTTGCCGCTGCATCGCCGCGTCGATCACCTTTGCCAATTCCCCGTCTCCGGCATCCGCCATGCTGCCGCTGTAGAAGCTTTGGATGACAAAATCTTCTCCGTGGGCGATTTTCCAAATGGCGCTCTGGGCCGCCAGAATCACCTCGCCGCTTTGCAGCTGCTGGATTTGGGCCAGTCCCTGGCGTTCCAGCCAGGCATTGGCCTGAAGCTGGACGGCCGCTTCCGTTTTCCTGGGAAACGCGTTTTGCACCACCGCCCGGATCCGCATGGCGTCCTGCCGGGAAAAATACCCGCTGTCTTCCAAGTTGATCCTGCGGTAACGGGTATTGGGTACCATGTCTGCCGCCGCGTCGGCGCTGAAGGCCGGGATCGACCGGTACGAGGCTTGTCCCTCCCCGGACGACGCCTCCACCAGGTTCACGATCCGGGGAAAGATCTCGTCGCCATGGCCCACCCCCGAAACGGATGCCCTCACCCCAAAGGGCGACCGGCACAAATAGGGCAACCCATGGGCAGCGGCCTCCTCCGGCATAAAGCGCAGGGTATAGGGATCCCCCTTCTCCGGCAGGGCGCTGTCCGCCGAAGCCACCGTCCCCCATTGGCTCAGCATCAGGCCCAAGCAGATCAGCAGCAGCATCGTCTGCCCAACGATATTTCCATGTTTCATAATAGACGATCCTCTCTTTCGTTCTATGGAACAGTTTGGCGTCTTCCTGTCGGCCCTCCTTTCGCCCCAGGATTCCTTTCGACGCATACAACGGCTTTTCCGCTGAATTTATTCTCAGTCTACCACGAAGGCCGTGTCGCCTTTTGGCACAATCGCAAGGAACAAATAAAAATCTTAAAGGATTGCATGCATCCCGGCGATATGCTATACTAAACAGGTATTGACTGTCAGTATTTGCCGATGTTCCACAGGGCTTATGCGGGGAATGAGGGCTTGTATGAAACGATTTCGAAAAATCTATCTGGAGATATCCAACATCTGCAATCTAAGCTGCGCATTCTGCCCCGGCACTGCTCGAAAAAAACAGGCCATGACCCGGGAGGCCTTTACCTTCCTGCTGGAAAAGCTGCGGCCCTGGACGGATTATCTGTATTTTCATCTGATGGGAGAGCCATTGTGCCATCCGCTGCTGGGAGACTTCCTGGCCCTGGCCGGGGAGGCGGGCTTTCGGGTAATCCTGACCACCAACGGCACCCGCACGTCCCAATGGCAGCAGGTTCTGCTCCGTTCCCCCGCCCTGCACAAGCTCAATATTTCTCTCCACGCCTTTGAGGCCAATCAGCTGGATATCCCCTTTGATGACTATCTGCGCCAAAACATTTCCTTTGCCCGGGAAGCCCGGGGCAGGACGCTGGTGGTATTTCGTCTGTGGAACCGGGGCGGCGCGCACAGCTGCAATCGCCGGATCCTGGAAGACCTGGAGGCGGCCTTTCCCCGGCCCTGGGTAACGGAGCCAAGAGGCACCCGCATCGGCCACCGGGTCTACCTGGAATCCGGCGAGACCTTCCGCTGGCCGGATCTTGAGGCCGAAGACGCCGGGGAACGCCTGTTCTGCTACGGGCTGCGGGATCAGCTTGGGGTGCTCTGCGACGGCACCGTCGTTCCCTGCTGTCTGGATCACGAGGGCGACATCCCTCTGGGTAACTTATTCACCCAGTCCATGGAGGACATTCTGAGCAGTCCCCGGGCCATGGCGCTGTATAGCGGCTTCAGCGGAAGAATTGCCGTGGAGCCTCTGTGCCGCACCTGCGGCTATGCCCGGCGTTTTCAGCGAACGTAAAAAACCATCCGCCATATGCGGATGGTTTTCAAAAGGAGGCCTTATCCATGAGGCGAAAAGCATTCCAGGCCGCCTTCCCTCACACTATTCCTATCTTCGCTGGCTTTTGGTTCTTGGGGTTGGCGTACGGCATCTATATGAACGTATCCGGTTTTTCCTTCTGGTATCCCATGGTGATGAGTTTGATCATCTTCGGCGGCTCTCTGGAGTTTGTGGCCGTGTCCATGCTTTTAGCGCCCTTCGCCCCGGCGCAAACTCTGGCAATGACCCTGATCATCCAGGCCCGGCACATCTTCTACGGCATTTCCATGCTGGATCGGTTCCGGGGATTGGACTGGAAGAAGTATTATCTGATCTTCGGCATGTGCGACGAAACCTTCTCCATCAACTATACCGCCCGGATCCCGGAGGATGTTGACAAAGGCTGGTTTATGCTGTTCGTCACCCTTCTCAACCATTTTTACTGGTTCTCCGGCGCCACCATCGGCGGGCTTGTGGGCTCGCTGCTTCATTTCGACACCTCCGGTCTGGATTTCGTTATGACCGCCATGTTCGTGGTGATCTTCCTGGAGCAGTGGCTGAAGGAGAAGAAGCATTACACAGCCATCATCGGCCTTGCCGGCGCCCTGCTGTGCCGCTTGGCCTTTGGGCCGGATGATTTTATGATCCCCACCATGGTGTGCATCCTGGCGGGGCTGACCTTGTTTCGTAAGCCCATTGAACGGGCGGGAGGGCTTGTATGACGTTGACACAGCAAATCATTACCATCGGCCTTTGCGTTCTGGGAACCATGGCCACCAGATTCCTGCCCTTTTTGGTCTTCTCGGATAAAAAACCCACGCCGAAATTCATCCTGTACCTGGGAAAGGCCCTCCCTTCGGCGATCTTCGGAATGCTGGTGATCTATTGCCTGAAGAATGTGACCATCACCGGCGGCAGCCACGGTCTTCCGGAACTGATCGCCATTTCCGTCACTGTGGGGCTGCACCTTTGGCGGCGGCAGATGCTGCTCTCCATTGCCGGAGGCACCGTGTGCTACATGCTGCTGTTGCAGCTAGGATTTTCCGGTCTGTGACCAATCATTCAGCCCCCGGAGCCTTCCCGCTGACCTGGCAGGTCAACCAAAAGGCCCCGGGGGCTTTGTTATGTTCCATTTTCGGTGGAAGGAGACGTCATCAGACCCTGCGGCGGGTCAAGCTCTCCGCCAGTCCGGTCAGGTAGGCGCTGTCCGGGAAAACCTCCAGCGCTTCCACAGCCCGGCGGGTGTAGGTCCGTACCAGCTCCTCGCAGGCTTCCAGGCCGTACAGGCGGACGAAGGTATTCTTTCCGGCGTCGGTGCCGACGCCCTTACCCATTTCTTCCCGGGTGCCGATCACATCCAGCATGTCGTCCCGGATCTGGAAGGCAAGGCCCAGATCCGCGGCAAATTTCGCGGCGCCGTCCAGCTGCTCCTGACTGCCGCCGCCGGCCAGAACGCCCAGGCAGCAGGCGGCGCGGATCAACTCCCCGGTTTTCCGGGACTGGATGTCCAGCACCTCCCGCTCCGTCAGCTCCCGATCCTCGCTCATAATGTCCAGAACCTGGCCGCCCACCATTCCCGCGGAACCGGCGCACCGGGCCAGGAGTTCGATGGCCCGGGACATCATCTCCGGTTGGGGAAGCCGCGCCGTGGAGGCCAACAGGAACGCGTCGGTCAGCAGAGCGTCCCCGGCCAGGGTGGCGATCCCCTCCCCGTATACCCGGTGATTGGTAGGCCGCCCCCGGCGGAAATCGTCGTTGTCCATACAGGGCAGGTCGTCATGGATCAGGCTGTAGGTATGGATCATCTCAACAGCCCCGGCAAAGGGAGCCGCCTGCTTCCAGTGGCCGCAACACATGCGGCAAAACTCCAGGGCAAAGATTCCCCGCAGCCGTTTTCCACCTCCCAGGAGGCTGTACTCCACAGCGGAAAACAGCCGCTTCTGGGGCTGGTCATGGAATTGGGCGTAGAATTCCTTCAGGCAGTCCTCCAGGTACGCCCGGTACTCCGTAGTTCTTTGGTCAAGATTCATCCCGGAATTCCTCCTCTACCGGGCTGCCGTCGGGAGCCGTCATGATCTTCGTGATTTGCAGCTGGGCTTCCTCCAACAGCTTCTGGCATCCGCGAACCAGTTCGGTTCCCTCCTGGAACAGCTTCAGTGATTCCTCCAGCGCCACATCTCCCCGCTCCATTGCCCGGACGATCTGTTCCAGCCGCGCCATGGATTCTTCAAAGGTTTTGTTTGCCTTGCTCATATTGCTTTCTCCTTCCTCTCCATAACCGTCGCGGACAGCTTGCCGTCGGCCAAAGCGATCCGGATCCGATCCCCCCGCTCCACCTGGCGGACAGAACGGAGCACCGACCCGTCCTCGGTTTGGGCCATGGCGTATCCTCGGGAGAGCACCTTCAGGGGGCTCATGGCGTCCAGCTTGGAGACGGCCGCGATATAACGTTGATTCTTTCGGGTCAACTGCTGATTCTGGGCGGCAGCCAGACGATTTTGCAGCAGCTCCAGATTCTTCCCCCGCTGCTCGATATATCCGGTGGGGCTGCGCAGGGCCGGCGACTGGGCCAGGATCTGCAAATGCCGGCGCAATGCCTTAATCTGCCTCTCCAGAGCCGTCGCCATAGCCGCCGACATGCCGTCCAAATTCTGCCGCAGGGCATCCTGATCCGGGACTGCCAGCTCGGCGGCATTGGAGGGCGTCGCCGCCCGCAGATCCGCCACATAGTCGGATATGGTTACATCCGGCTCGTGGCCGACGGCGGAGATCACCGGAATCCGGGATCGGTAAATGGCATGAGCTACCCGCTCGTCATTGAATGCCCAAAGATCCTCCATGGAGCCGCCGCCCCGGCCGACGATCAGAAGATCCGCCAGCTCATAGCGGTTGGCATAGGCAATGGCCGCCGCGATCTCACCGGGGGCCTCCGCCCCCTGCACCCGCACCGGCAGCAGGCGAACCGTAGTCAGAGGATAGCGCTTGCGCAGGATCCGCAGCATGTCGTGGATCGCCGCGCCGGCGGAGCTGGTGACAATGCCGATGGTTCCGGGATATTTGGGCAGAGGCTTTTTATGGGCCGGATCAAACAGGCCCTGGGCGGCCAGCTTCTTTTTCAGCTGCTCAAAGGCGGCGTACAGGTCGCCCACCCCATCAACGGTCATGGCGGCGCAATACAGCTGATAAGCGCCGTCCCTGGGGTACACCGAAACCTTACCCATGGCGATGACCTTCATGCCGTTCTCCGGCCGAAACCGCAGCCGCAGAGCGTTTCCCTTGAACATGACGCATTTTAACGCGCCGGTTTCGTCCTTTAGGGTAAAATAGTGATGCCCCGATGGGTAGAGCTTATAGTTGCTGATCTCCCCCCGGACGGCCACCTGGCTGAGCCGGGGGTCAGCGTCCAGCTTCTTCTGGATATACTCGTTGAGCTGGGTAATGGACAAAATGTTCTGTTCCATTTTATTCCTCCACGGTTCGGTAGGCCAATATCGCCGTGCCCATGGCGTTGTCTGTGGAATACTGGGGCTGGGCGAACACCGGCGAAACCGGCGCCAGAATCCGCCGCAGCATGGAATTGGACGCCACGCCTCCGGAGAAGACCACTCGCAGCCCGGGATAGGCCCGCATTGCCTGTTTGGTAGCGGCGTACACCGCCCCTGCCACACATCGCAGTGCGTAGCCCGCGGTTTCCGCCGGGTCTTCCTGGACGGCGTGGTACTGCTGCACCTTATTCTGCACGCCGGACAGAGAGAACTCCCCATTGGCGCACCGGACCCGGAAGACGTCATCCTTCACCGCCTCCCGGCTCAGCGCGTCCAGATGCTTCCCGGAGGGAAAGGGCAGGCCCAAAAGCTGGCCGGTTCTGTCGATGAGCTGACCGGCGGAAATATCCGTGGTGCCGCCGATCCTGGTACAGCGCACGTTTTTCCCCTCCGGCTCTACCAGCAGCAGCTCCGTGGTGCCGCCAGATAAATGCCAGGCAAGATGGGGCTGATCCAGCAGCTCCATATGACCGCTGCTCCACAGCGACGCCGCCACATGGCCCTGCTGGTGGGATACCTCCACCAAGGGCACCCCTAAGGCGTCCGCCAAAAGCTTCCCGTGGGAGAAACCCACAAGGAAGCAGGGCATATAGCTCCCTTCCACCGCTCTGGGGCGTGTGCTCACCCCCACTGCGGTGATCTCCCCGGGCCTGACATGGGAAAACAGCCTGCCGGAAAGCTCCGGCAGGCTTTTGGTATGGGCAAACACAGCGTCCGACTGACGCAGTCCCAGCTGACCCTGCTGCACCGGCAGAAGCCTGGAGCAGTTTTCCCCGTCTTTCCCGTCAAACCAGGCGATGGAGGTGGTATAATTGCTGGTATCGATGCCGATAACGCTCATGTAGATTCCTCGTTGGCCCCGGCGGACAGGCTCCGGGCAAAGGTGCCCAGAATGCCGTTGACAAAAGCGCCGGTATCGTCGCCGTCATACTTCTTGGCAATGCGGACAGCCTCCGAAATGGAGACGCCGGTGGGAACGTCCTCAACGTAGAGGATCTCGTACATGGCCAGCTGCATGATGCAGCGGGCCAGCCTGGAGATCCGGCTGATATCCCAGCCGATGGAGAATTTGCTGATCTGCGCGTTCAGATCCTCCTCCCGATTGGCTACGCCCTCCACCACCGTGTCTATGTAGCGCAGCTGGGCACGGCTGGGCCGTTCGGCATAAACCTCATGCTCCCCGCCGAGGTTTCCGTAGTAGCCCTTGTCCAGGCGGATGGACACCACCTGCTCCGGCGGCTCACCGGTAAAGGCCCGTCCGTAGATCAAATGGATTGCCAGTTCTCTGGCATTGCCTCTGGTCATAGAGAAGCCCTTACTTTCGGACGATGCCGCAGACATTGACGTTGACGTCGATGACGTTCACACCGGTCACGGCTTCCACCGCGCTGCGCACCGCGGCCTGAACCGCCTTGGCCACGTTGACCACGCTTTCGCCGTAGGCCACAACGATGTTGCAGCCGATATCCAGGGAATTGTCCTCGCCGATGGCGATGCGAATGCCCTTTCCCCAGCTCTTTTTGCCAACGACCTCACTGCCGCCTTTGACGACGCCCTCCACCTCGGTCAGGGCATGCTCAACGATGGTAGCCACCACGTCCTCAGAGATCATGATGCTGCCGTTTTCCTGGGTCTGATTGATGTACTGCTTATAGTCAGCCATAAGGTTACCTCCTGAATGACGGCGCCCGGATGCGCCTGTTTTGCAATGGCCCGCCGTCCCCGCCGGGGAAGCGGCGCGCAGCGGGCCGCGATATCCGGTGTAAACCATTCTGGGGCTATTATACCACAGTTCCGGAAAAATACAAGGAAAAAGATTCTATTTCTTCCCCCGGCTGTGCAGAATTCTCCTTGCGGCCTCCCGTGTCCCGGAGTCCCCGGAGGGCAAGCGATCCCGGGGCGTGAATGTTCACAATTCATTTATAGACATTTCATAGTTTTGCTGATAGAATGGTCTAAAGCTACACTAGGAGTTGAGTCGTTTGAAAAATCTTCGCAGAAAATTTGAGCTGTTTTGCTTCAAGAACCGGAACAAAGGCATTCCCAATCTGATGCTGTATGTGTCACTGGGTACGGCCCTTGTCTATTTCATGAGCCGGATGGCCAACAATTCGTTCCTGTATTATTTGCTGTATTTCGACCGGAACCTGATCCTGCAGGGCCAGATCTGGCGTCTATTCACCTATTGCCTGACCTATGACGCCGGTAATCTGCTGCTGACCGCCATCTCCCTGCTTTGCTACTATTCCCTGGGCCGGGCCATGGAGAACATTTGGGGAACGCTGCGGTTCAACCTGTTCTACTTCACCGGGATCCTGATGATGGATGTGTACTGCCTGATCTTCGGCGGCACCGCCAGTGTGACGTATTTGAATCTGAGCTTGTTTCTGGCCTACGCCACCTTGTATCCCGACGCTCAGTTTCTGCTGTTTTTCATCATCCCCATCAAGGCCTGGATCTTCGCCCTGTTCGATTTGGTGATCGTGGTGATCGACCTGTTCGCCTATCCCTTCCCCTACAATTTGTTCTCGGTAATCTCCCTGGCCAACTACTTCCTTTTCTTCGGCAAGGATGTGCTGAATGTGATCCCCGCCTCCTGGCGCGCCAATGCCCGCCGGCTACTGCGCAAGCAGCCCAAGAGCAAGGTCATCCGTTTTGACGCCGGTTCCTACGAGGCCTCCCACGCCTCGACGAAGAAGCCCTACACCCACCGCTGCACCGTTTGCGGCCGCACGGATGTATCCAACCCGGAGCTGGAGTTCCGGTACTGCTCCCGGTGCAAGGGCTATTACTGCTACTGCCAGGATCACATCAACGACCATCCCCATATCCAGTAACGGATGCCCCCAGCTCCCCGCCGGTGCGCCTCGCGCGCACCGGCTTTTGGTTCTGTTTCCACCGGGCAAGCATAGGATGTTCCATACATCTGTTGCTTGAGGTGGTACTTATGGAACATGTCACAAATCAGATCCTCCTGCGGGGAAGCCTGGTATCCCTGCCCCAGTTCTCCCACGAAAACCACAGCCGAAAATTCTATCGCTTTTATCTGGAGGTTCCCCGGCTCTCCGGAACCGTGGACACTCTGCCGGTAATCGCGGAGGAATCCGTCCTGAACGCCATGGATCTGTCCGGAGGCCAGATGCTTACCATCACCGGACAAGTCCGCTCCCACAACATCCGCAGCGACGGACGGCGGCACCTGCTGATCTTCGTGTATGCCCTGTCCATCCTCTGCGAGGAGGGCGAGCCTTTGAATGAGGTGGTATTGGAAGGCCCCCTTTGCCGGGATCCAACCTATCGCCGCACGCCTTTGGGCCGGGAGATCTGCGATGTGATGCTGGCTGTACCCAGAGCCTTTAACCGGGCGGACTATCTGCCCTGCATTCTCTGGGGAAGGACTGCTCTGGATGCCTCCCAATGCCGCACCCGGGATCGTCTGCGGATCTGCGGCCGGCTGCAAAGCCGGGTCTATACCAAAGTTACCCAAACCGGCAGCGAAGAACGAACCGCCTATGAGATATCCGCCCTCACCGCCCAGCTGCCTGAGGACATGTTCCAGGAATGTACGGAGTGACCTCCCGGCTTCGCCAGAACCGCAGTTGCTTTTCTCCGCTTGCTGTGATATAAAAAAGAAAAATGCTTATCGACTTTAAACAGCAGAAATTGCGGAGGACGCGTACCGGCTCAGAAACCTTCGCGCCCCTTGGCTCCCCTTGTGAAGGGGA
>CALWXQ010000046.1 GCA_944385545.1 uncultured Oscillospiraceae bacterium
AGCGAGGGCAACGAAAACGGCCCCCAGTACGGGGACACCACCGGCACGGTAACATTGATCTACGAGGACGAGACGGGCCAGGAATACAGCCAGGAGGCCACCTTCGACACCACGGTAAACCGCCCGCTGGTTCAGCTGCCGGAGAGCAATACAGCCCAAGAACAGGAGGAACAGCGGGTGGGTTCCTGGTGGGTTTCCGTCATCATTTTGGGAGGTGTGATCCTTGGGACAGTTGGCGTCATCCTGTTCCTCCGGTTTAAAAAGCGCCGGGGCGGCCATTATCTGTAAGATCGCCTGGAAAACCGTGGGCCGGTATGGGAAGATGACCCTTGTCATGCTGTTTCTGGGGTTTTTCTTTCTCATCACTACGTCAAATTCCTACAGCCGGCTCCATGAAGAACTGTCTCAGCCTTACATTCTCTCCGGCGCCGTCGCCGGACAGGCGGACCTGGCCTGGTATATGGAAGTGGAAGCCGTGGAAGCGGTGACCCCGGTGCTTTCCTTTGACACGACCCTTTCCACCAAGGACGCCTCCCTGTCCGCTTCCGTGACGGCGGTGACGGCGGAGTATCTGAATTTGGACTTCATCCAGGGCAATGTTTTCTCCAACGAAACCAACATGCCCTTTCTGATATTGAACCGGTATGCCGCCGAGCACTTCCTGACGGAGGAAAAAACCGAGGCAATCGTTTCCGTCAGCGACAATCTGACCATGACCATTTCCGATGGGGAGCGCTCCGCCATTGTCTGCGGGATCTTTGAAGATGATCTTCAGCAGCCGGTGGTCTACATGAGCTACAGCCTGGCCGCCCGGATTCTTCCCAAATCCGAACGTGTGGATTTGCGCATCCGGCTTTCCCACGCCCAGGACCTGGAAGAGGGAGCCAAGGAGTTGAAGAAACTGGACGTGTCCCTCTCCTATGAGGAGGACCTGACCCAGAACTGGAAGCGGAACAAGCAGCAGACTTACCAGACCGCCCTCTCCGCCCTGGTGCTGATCCTCTGCGCCGCTGTCCAGATAAAGGAGAAGCATAGACAGGAAATAGCGGCGGCGCAATCGGAACGCCAAGCGCTTGCTCTCAGCGGCATTCCATGGGAACGACTGGAATTATTGTTTCTTATCCGATTCTTTTTTGCGGGATTGGTCTGCGTCATACCGGCCATAGGAGCAGCCACAAGCATGAAAAGCTGCTCTGTCCTTGGCATTCTGATCTGCGGTGCTTTGTGGATTGTATGTGCCGCAGTTGCTGGCCTTCCTTATCCAGTGCCGGCGAAAAGGAATTGATAGAACGTTTTCTATTTTGAAAAGGCTTGGGAACCTCTGAATCAATCGTTTTGGCGGAATACCGGATTGTTTGCCCCATCCGTGCAGCTGAAAAAACGGGAAGTCCATACAGGATTCCTCCGCTTTTTGAAGGTTCGGCTGAGCCAAAATCTCTCGGTATCCGCTCTTTCCGATTGAATCAGAGGTTCCTTAAATTTTGTTGTGTTTCAGACGGTGGAACGGAGGCTGTCGGAGAGGGCGACTCCGGCTCTGCAACGGATGGAAAATTTTGAAAAAGATGCAACTTTGATGCAACTTTGTGCGGGAGTTGATGCACCTGATAGATATACTGGTAGCATACCAAGGGAACCTCTGAATCAATCGCACACGGGCTGAATGCCGGATCTTTTGTCTCATCCCCGCGGCTGTGCCAAAATCTCTCGCCGTCAGCTCTTGCCCATTGAATCAGAGCTTCCCAAGAAAGAAAGGGTGCTGCTTTATGGATAAGATGGAACAGTCCCAAGGGCGCGGATACGAAAGCCGGCGCGGGAACAGCAAACGGCGAAGGGGCGGATGGCAGCTGCCGGGGATCCTGGCGCTTTGGGCGGTGTCGCTGTATCTGATCTGCGGCCAGGAAGCGGTGGCCAGCACCACTCAGCCTACCTTCTCCCGGCAGGAGACCACGGCATCCGAGGCATCCGATTGGAAGCCCCTGGGGCAGAATCCGGGAGCGCCGGAAAGCACGATCCCGATCCGGACTGCCGAAGACGCGCAGCCTCCTGTGATTGCCGGAGCGTTGGATCGCACGGTATATGCCGGGGACACCGTTACCTACTACCTGGGCGTCACCGTGACTGACGATACGGATCCCCAGCCGGAATTGACGGTAGACAGCGCAGCTGTGGATCTGATGCAGCCGGGGGTCTATTTTGTCACCTATACCGCCACGGACGCGTCGGGGAATACTGCCTCCAAAGCCGCCACCGTGACGGTTCTGTCCCGGGAAGCCGGGGAGACCATCCGGCAAAAGGCCATTGCCGCCGCCGATGAGGTTCTGAAGCAGATCATCACGCCAGATATGACCCCCAGGGATCAGGTCTGGGCTGTGTACAACTGGGCAAAGTCAACGATCTCCTACACGGCCCAGGGGGCGTACGGAAGCTGGGAGGAGGCGGCCTACGCCGGTATGACAGGGAAACAGGGGGATTGCTTCGTCTATTACGCGGCAACGAAGCTGCTGTTTCAGCGGCTGGAGCTTCCTACCATTGACGTGCGCAAGGTGCCTAACAATGCTGAAGACAGCGAGCACTACTGGAGCCTGGTCAGTGTGGACGGGGGGAAGACCTATTACCATTTTGACGCGACCCCCAGATCCGGGCAGAGCCAGCAGCTGTGCCTGGTGACCGACGCCTTCCTGGACGCCTTTTCCCGGGAGAATAACGGCAGTCACAATCGGGATACGTCCCTGTATCCCCCCACGCCGGAGGTGTGAACCATGGAGAAGAAGGAAGAAAAGATTCTGGGTGTGATCGGCGGACTTGGCCCTCGGGCCACCAACCGATTCCTGGAACTGGCTGTGGAAATGACCCAGGCAGCCACTGACCAGGAACATATGAATATGATCGTCTACATATTCCCCTCCATTCCCGACCGCACGGGATATATCCTGGGGAGCAACCTACGCAGTCCTCTGCCCGGGCTGCTGAACGTGGCCCGGGAGCTGTCCCGGCAGGGGGCGAGCCGGATCGTTCTGCCCTGCATCACCGCCCACCATTTCTACGAGGAGCTGCAGCACGCCGTATCCGTTCCCATTCTCAACGGGATCACCGAAACCGTGGAGCGGTTGAAGGAGGCGGGGATTGACCGGGCGGGGATCATGGCCACCGACGGCGCCATCGTCTCCGGACTTTTGGCAGGGACGATGGCCCGGGCGGGGATCCGACCGGTGATGCCCAGCCGGGAGCGCCAGCGGGACGTGATGCACCTGATCTATGAAAATCTGAAGCCGGGACTGCCGCCGGAAATGGAGCGGTTTTACCGGGTGCGGGAGGAACTGCTGGCGGCAGGGGCTCAGGTCATCGTTCTGGGATGCACGGAGCTGTCCCTGCTGAAGAAGGAGCAGAGCCTTGGCCCCGGCTTTCTGGACACCATGGAGGTACTGGCCCAGGCTTCGGTGCAGGCTTGCGGCAAAAAGCTGAAGCCAGCTTACCGGGATCTGATCTGCCCACAGGAGGGCATGCCATGACAAACGTGCTGCAATACCTGGAACAGACCGTGCGGGAAAAGCCCTATCACCTGTTTCTCACCGACGGCCAGCGGGGAATGACCTTCCGGGAGGTCTACGATCAGGCCAGAGCCATTGGCTCCTGCCTGATCCAGTCCGGGGTAGTGGGGAAGGCTGTGGCGGTACTGATGGAGAAAACGCCCAGGACCGTGGCGGCCTTCCTGGGGGCGATCTATGGTGGGAACTACTACGTTCCGTTGGATTCCCAGATGCCCCGCGGCCGCCTGGAAGCCATTGTTGATTTTCTGGCGCCCGGGGCCTTGCTCTGGGATGAAAGCACCCGGGGCCTGGCAGAGGCGCTGCCCTATTCCGGAACGCGGATCGGTTACAGCCAGGCGGCCTTCGGCATGATTCAGGAGGAGCCCCTCAGAGCCGTGAGAAAGGCCCAGCTGGACATCGACCCCATTTATGTGGTGTTCACCTCCGGCTCCACCGGCATACCCAAGGGGGTGGTGGGCTGCCATCGCGGGGTGATCGACTACGTGGAACAGCTGTGCCCGGCGCTGGGCTTTGACGGCGAAAGCGTGTTCGGCAATCAGACCCCGCTGTATTTTGACGCCTGCCTGAAGGAGCTTTTCCCGGCGATGAAATACGGCGGCTGCGTCCATCTGATCCCAAGACAGCTGTTTTCCTTCCCGGTGCGGCTGGTGGAATACCTGAATCAGCATCAGATCAATACCCTGTGCTGGGTGGCGTCGGCCATGACCATGGTTTCAAATCCCGGAACCTTTGAAAGGATCCGACCCAGATTTTTGCGAACGGTGGCCTTCGCCAGCGAGGTCTTGCCGGTCAGGCAGCTGAAGGCTTGGCGTAAGGCCGCGCCCGGGGCCAGATTCTTCAATCTCTACGGCCCCACGGAAACCACCGGAATCTGCTGCTATTATGAGATATGCCGGGAGCTGGAGGACGACGAACCCATCCCCATAGGCGCGCCCTTCCCCAACACCCAAATTCTGCTGCTGGACGAGGAGGGGCGGCCGGCGGCGCCGGGAGCGCCGGGGGAGATCTACATTCGGGGAACCCGGCTGACCCTGGGCTACTACCGCAGTCCGGAACAGGAGGCCGGAGCCTTTGTCCAGAATCCCTTGCAGAACAGCTATCCGGAGCGGGTCTACCGCACCGGAGACATGGCCATGCGCAACAGCCGGGGCGAGCTGGTATTCCTGGGCCGGCGGGATCAGCAGATCAAGCGCATGGGCAGACGGATTGAGCTGGGGGAGATCGAGGCGGCGGCCGGCGCCTTGCCTGGCGTGGACAGCGCCGGCTGCGTATGCAGTGGGGAACCGCAGCGGCTGATTCTGTTTTATACCGGCCCCGCGGAACCGGAGGCGCTGCTGACGGGACTGAAACAGCGGCTGCCGCGGTACATGCTGCCCAATGACCTGCGGCCCCTGGAGGCGATGCCGCGGACGCCCAACGGGAAGCTCCACCGCAGCCGCCTGCGGGAGCTGGCGGATCAAGGATAGGAGGTGACAGAACATGGAACGATTGCTGAGGATGCTGACACAGCTGCATCCGGAGGTGACCTTTACCCCGGATACCCGGCTCCTGGAGGAGGAGCTGCTGGATTCTTTTGACATTGTGACGCTGGTATCCGAGATTGACGAGGAATATGGGGTGGTAATTCCGGCCCAGGAGCTGATTCCGGAGAATTTTGCCACGGGAACGGCTTTGTACCGGCTGATCCGGCGGCTGGGGGAGGGTTGATATGACTGTCCAGTCGCCCTGGTTTCCCCTGTTCACAGCGGCGCTGCTGGTGATTTATTACCGCGTCCCCGGCCAATGGCAGTGGCGGGTGCTGCTGACGGGAAGCGGCTGCTTTTACCTGTGGGCGGGGAAGGCGTATCTGGGATTCCTGCTGCTGACCCTGGTAAGCACTTACCTGGCAGCCCGGCAGATGGGGGACGGACAGGGCAGGGAAGACCGGAAGAAACGCAGGCCCTGGCTGATTCTGTGCCTGACGGTGAACGCTTCGGCGCTGATGCTGTGCAAAAGCTGTCTGCTCCCCGGCGCCAAGGAGCTGCTGGCGGGGAGCAGGGTGGAATTTCTCACTTTGGGCCTGCCCCTGGGCATCTCCTTCTACACCCTGCAAACCATGGGATACCTCATAGACGTCTACCGAGGTACTGTGGAGCCGGAGAGAAACTTCGGGAAGTTTTCCCTGTTCGCCGCCTGGTTTCCCCAGCTGATCCAGGGCCCGGTGAGCGGCTTTTCCCAGCTGGGGCCTCAGCTGACGGCGGCCCATCCCTATGACGGCCAGCGGCTGTCCTTCGGCGCGCAACGGGTGCTTTGGGGATATTTCAAAAAGCTGGTCATTGCCGACCGGCTGGCTCCGGCGGTGACGGCGCTGCGTCAGGAACAGACGGTGGGCGGCGGCTTTCTGGTGCTGACGATCCTGTACGCCGTGCAGCTGTACGGTGATTTTACCGGAGGCGTGGACATTGCTCTGGGCGTATCGGAGTGCTTCGGGATCCGCCTTCCGGAAAATTTCCGCCAACCCTTCTTTGCCAAAAACACCGCCCAGTATTGGCGGCGCTGGCACATGACCCTGGGGACATGGATGAAAACCTATGTGTTTTACCCCGTCTCCGTCAGCGCTCCGGTGCGGCGGTTAAGCCGCTGGGCCAGGGCCAGACTGGGCGGTTTCGGCAAGCGGGTGGGCGTATACCTGGCCACTGGGGTCACTTGGCTGGCCACGGGCGTGTGGCACGGGCTGACCCCGAATTTCCTGGTTTGGGGGATGCTCAACTGCCTGGTCATTGTCCTGTCCCAGGAGCTGACGCCGCTGTACCGGCGGTTCCACAGCCGCTTCGGCTGGAAGGACAAGCCCTGGTACGGCGTCTTTGAAGGGATCAGAATGTTTCTGCTGATGAATTTGATCCGCGCCTGCGACCTGTACGCCGATCCCAGGGAGTATTTTCATAGACTTTTGTCCCTGTTCTCTGTGCCGCTGTGGCGGCAGCCAGTCCCGGCGCTGGGTTTGACAGGGGCCGATTGGGGGATTCTGGCCCTTGGAATCGGAGCGATGCTTTTGGTCAGCCTGCTCCAGCAGCGGGCGGGAAGTCTGCGGCAGCTGCTGTGGCGGGGAAATCCCTGGCTCCGCTATGGCCTGACGTTCCTGCTGCTGGTTGCGGTGCTGCTCTTTGGCCGCTACGGCGTGGGATATGAAGGGACGAATTTTATCTACAGCCAGTTTTAGGAGGGAACGATGAAAAAGTGGTGCGCCTTCCTTTGCGGAGGGTTGATCCTGGGACTGCTGCAAGGGCTGCTGGCTCCCAAATATACGGGGCTGACCCAGGAGGGAGGGCTGATCCGGGAGTATTACCAAAACGCCGGAGGCAACGACGTGATCTTTATCGGGGACTGCGAAGTCTATGAGAACTTCTCCCCCATCACCCTCTGGCAGGAATACGGGATCACCTCCTACATCCGGGGCAGCCCCCAGCAGACCATTTGGCAGTCCTATTATTTAATGGAGGAAACCTTCCGGTATGAGACGCCGAAGGTGATGGTATTCAATGTGCTGTCCATGAAATATGACAGCCCGGAAAGCACCGGCAGCCAGTCCCGGCGGGAGGCATATAACCGGATGACCCTGGACGGGATGCGCTGGTCGTCCTGCAAATGGAAGGCGGTGAATGCCTCCCTGACCCGGGAGGAACGGCGCTGGGGCGGCGCTCTGACCTATTTGTTCCCCTTGCTGCGCTACCACGACCGCTGGTCGGAGCTGACGGCGGAGGATGTTCGGTATCTGTTTCATTTCCAGCCGGTATCCCACTGCGGCTATCTGATGAGGACCGGAGTGGAGCCTATGACCGAGGCTTTGATATCCGCGCCCATGACCGACGCCGAACTGGGGCAGACCAGCTGGGAATACCTGGACAAGATGGTACGGCTGTGCCGGGAGCACGGAACCCAGCTGGTACTGGTGAAATCCCCGGGCCTGTATCCGGTGTGGTGGTGGGAATGGGACCGGCAGGTGACGGAGTATGCCCGGGAGCAGGAGCTGCTCTATGTGAACATGCTCCCGGCCCAGGAGGAGATCGGCATTGACTGGATGACGGATACCTATGACGGCGGACTGCATCTGAACGTCAGCGGCGCGGAAAAGGCGTCCGCCTGGTTCGGGAAGATCCTCCAGGAGCAGTGCGGACTTCCCGACCACCGCCGGGAGGAAACCGTCAGCGCCCTATGGGAAGCCCGGTGTCGTGCCTATGAGGCGGCAAAGGCGGAGGGACGCTGATCCATACAAAAATCGCGCAACCAAATAAGGAGGAAGCATTATGAGAAAATGGACGGGATTTTTGGCAGTGGCGGCGGGGATCCTTTGCCTGTGCGCCTGCGCCGCCGGGAGCGGGGAGACCGCTCCCACAGAAGGCTCGGATGCCCTGGCCTTTTCCTATGGGGATGTGACCATCTGTCCGGGCGACCCGGCCCAGGCAGTCCTGGAGGCCCTGGGAGAGCCGGGAAGCTATCAGGAAACCCCCAGCTGCGCCGGAGAGGGAATGGACAAGACCTATGGCTACGGCGGGTTCTACCTTACCACCTATCCCGAGGGAGAGACGGACAGGATTGGGCAGATCTGGTTTGCCGACGATACGGTTTCCACCGCCGCGGGCATACGCATCGGCTCGCTGATGGAGCAGGTAAAGCGGGCCTATCCCCAGGGGAGCGTCTGCGCCGGAGGAGAACAGGATTTTTACTTCGTTTCCGCCCAGAAGGGAACCTTATCCTTTACCCTGGAAAACGGCAGAGTGACCCAGGTTCAGTATCAGGGCATGACCGCCGGCTGCCCTGCCTGTTGATATAAAAAAGGCCCCCTTGGTTTCTGTCGGAACCAAGGGGGTCGTGGCTTACAGGATGCGCACGCTGAATTGATTCGCGGTGACAGAGAAGTTGATGGTGACCTCTCCGTAAAGGATGTCGCTCCAGGACATGGAGGCGATCAAAACGTTATCCGTCCGGGAGTAGGCGTTTTTGGCAATGGCGCTGGGGTCATACTGGGAAAACTCCGCGCCCAATTCCGTCAGGAACAGCTGGCACAGGGCGTTCATCTGGCTTTGCAGATGGGCTTTCCCGGTGGTCTGGGGCAGGTCGCCGGGAACGGTCTGGGTACAGGATATGCTGCAAACGGTGCCGGTCTGGTCGTCAATGATCAGATACAATTGCAGATCCGCGGCCAGCTCCACGGTGACATTCCAGAAGATATTGCCCTGGCTGCTGCCCAGCTCCCAGCTGAGCATGTAGGGCTGGGCATCCAGAATGCTCCGCTTGCTCAGCTGGGGAAGCCCCACCGGCAGCAGCGCGGCCTGCTGATAGTCGGCCATGACCTGCTGGACGATTTGGAAAATGCCGTCGTCATTCAACGTGGCCATAGAGTCCGGCAGCTCCATGGTGTCGGCATACTTGACCAGCATGGCCATCTTCTCCGGAATTCCCGGCTGCTGGCCGTCGCTGTCGAACTCCAGCTGAATGTCGCTGACGGCGATGAAGCTGACCTTGCCGCTGTCAGAGGGAAACAGCCACCGGCTGGCCAGCTTGGGCAGGAAGGCGCCCAGCACAATCAGCCCCAGGGCCAGCAGAAGGAGGATCGCTGTGGCGTATCGCTTCATGTTCCCTTCTCCTCCTTTCCGTAGAGCACCACGGTGACCCGGGTGCCCTTTCCCAGCTGGCTGTCAAAGTGGATGCTGCCGTTGTGCAGCTCCACAATCTGCTTGCACAGCGACAGTCCCAGTCCCGCGCCGCCTTGCTTCCGGGAGCGGGACTTGTCCACCCGATAGAAGGCTTCGGTGATTTTGGAAAGCTCGTTTTCCGGAATGCCCCGTCCGTTGTCCACCACCTGGAATTGGCAGCCGCCGGGAATGGCGGTGCCGACCAGGGCGATGATGCCCTCGCCGTCCATGGCCTTGCCGGCATTGTCGATGAGATTATACAGCAGTGATTTTGTAAGATCCGGCTCCAGCACCACCCGGCGCTGGGCCGCTTTGCATATCAGGCGAATGCCTTTTTTCCTCAAGGCGGGGGTAAGAGCGTGCTCGATCTCGCCCACAAAGGCGGGCAGCGCCACCCGCTTCATGACCAGGGCGTCCTTTTTCAGCAGCAGCAGATCCAGCAGCTTAAAGGACAGGTTCTCCAGCCGGTGACCCTCGGAATAAATATAATCCGCGGCCATCATCCTGGTGTTCTCGTCCAGGTTTCCCTGGCGCAGCAGGTCGGCAAAGCCGATGATGGAGGTCATGGGGGTTTTCATTTCATGGGCAAAGGCCCCCAGGAAGCGCTCCTGGCGTCCGATGTCCGACTCCAGCCGGGCAATATTCTCCTGAAGCTTGTCGGCCATGGCGTCGAAGTCCCGGGAGAGCTGGCCGAATTCATCGTTGGCGTTGATCCGGGAACGGGTGGACAGATCGCCGCCGGAGATCCGGCGCACGGCTACGGTCAGCCGGTGGAGCCGCCGGGTCAGGGCGAAGGACAGGACAATGGCCATGACGATGCCGCACAGCACCACAACGCAGTAGACGGTGACGTAGCGCCGGATCTGGGCGTTCTGGCTGTCGTAGACCTTGGAAAGGTTATATCGGGCCTGGAGGGTCAGGTTTTCCTTCCCGGCGGAGATGGTGCTGCTGACGATCAAAGCGCTGCCGCTTCGATCCTGAACCTGCATATAGCAGCACTGGCCCACCCCGGAGGGGGGCATGGTATAGGCGTCCATTGCCGACAGATTGCTCTGGTAGATGATCCGGCTGTCGCTTTCCAGGGAAATGGCCTGCCAGTGTCCTTGCTTTTGGGAATCCATCTGACCCAGGGCGGCTTCCATGCTGCCGTAGTCGGCCTTGGCTCCCATGGAGTTGAGCAGCTGTAGGGTGCTCAGCACCATTTCAAACGAGCCTAGGGACATATCGATCTCCGCGTCCAAGGCGTTTCTCGCCGACGAGGTGATCAGGATCGTCCCGCCTACGCCGAAGGAAACGGCGATCAGCAGGGAGATGGTGATGATGAGCCGCAGTCGATAGCTCATAGCTCATACCTCCAGCCGGTAGCCCATGCCGTACACGGTTTTGATCCGATCGTCCCAGCCTACCTTTTTCTTCATGCGCTGGACGTGCAGCTCCACCGTCCGGGTGCTTTCCGGATACTCGCCGCCCCAGACCTGCTCGTAAATGGTGTTTTTGGTCAGTACCACACCTACGTTCCGGGCGAACAGCAAAAGAAGCTCGTATTCCTTCCGGGTCAGGGGAATCTCCACGCCGCCCCGCCGTACCTGGATGGACAGGGTGTTGATCTCCAGCCCGCCCACCTTCAAAACGGTTTGCAGCTTGCCGTGACGGCGAAGCACGCCGTCCACCCGGGCCAGCAGCTCCAGTACGTCAAAGGGCTTGACCATATAGTCCTCCGCGCCCATGCGCAGCCCCTTGACCCGATCGCTGACGGCGTTTTTGGCGGTCAGGAAGATCACCGGGATCCCCTTGGAACGGATGTAGTCCATCAATTCAAAGCCGTCGATCCCGGGCAGCATAATGTCCAGCAGGATCAGGTCAAAGGACTCTCGTTCGATCAGATTTGCGGCTTCGATGCCGTCATATACGCAGACGCACTGATACCCCGCCCGGGCAAGACTGACCCGGAGAAGCTCCGCGATGGGGCGTTCGTCATCCACTGCCAGTATGCGTATCATAGACCGTACCTCCTTTTCCATTGCTACAGTATATCATAAGTGCATCAAAATTGCATCAAAGAATCGAAAATCGGCAAATTTCATCGGGGCCGGCGCCTTCCCATTTTTTATGCGGCGGCATAGAATGGCGTGAGGTGATCAATTTGGAATACGCGTTGGGAAAACCTGAGGCAATCGCCTGGATCCGGGGGGAGGGGCGGCTGCGGGGCTGTGTGAAACTGTATGCCATTCCCCGGGGGACCCTGGTGGTGGCGGAGGTGCTGGGCCTGCCTCCCGGAGAAACGGACTTTTTTGCCATGCACATTCACGAAGGTGGCAGCTGCGCCGGGGAGGGATTCCCGGACACCGGAGGACATTATAATCCGGGCAAGACGGAGCACCCGAACCATGCGGGGGATCTGCCGCCGTTACTGTCCCAAAACGGCCGAGCATGGATGGCGGTGGAGACGAACCGGTTTACGCCCCGGCAGGTCATTGGCAGAACCGTGGTGATCCACCGGCAGCCGGACGACTTTTGCTCCCAGCCCAGTGGGAACAGCGGCAGAAAGATCGGCTGCGGCGTGATCCGCTGTGCGTGAGGAGCGGAGGATTGTGCATATATGGAAAAAAGAGGAGGACATTTTTGGGCATTTAGGCGGAATTGGAAGGGAAATCCTGGCTTTTTGCGAAAAAGTGCCGGTTTCTCCCTTTTGACAGTTGTAAAATTTGAAAGAATGTTGTATAATGCCTAAAGTTACAGAAAGACTTATCTGCGAGGGATTTGACAAGTATGTTGAAGAATAAGAAAATTGCCAAATTTCTGACGCCCGGCCGTCATGTGCATCTGGTGGGCATCGGCGGCGTTTCCATGCGGCCTCTGGGTATGGTGCTCAAGGGCATGGGCATGATCGTGACCGGATCAGATATGAGCGCTTCCTCCTCTACCAAGGAGCTGGAGTCCAGCGGCATCCCTGTCGCCATCGGCCATCACGCCCAGAATATTCAGGGCGCGGAGTGCATCATCCGCACGGCCGCCGCCCACAACGATAACCCCGAGATCGCCGCGGCGCGTGCCGCGGGGATCCCGGTGTTCGAGCGGGCCCAGGCTTGGGGCGAGATTATGAAGTCGTATAAAAATGCCATTTGCATTTCCGGCACCCATGGAAAGACCACCACCACCTCCATGATGACCCACATCCTCATGGAGGCCAATCTGGATCCTACGGTGATGATCGGCGGCTATCTGCCCCTGCTCCATGCCGGCCATCGGGTGGGCCACGGCGATACCATTCTGCTGGAGAGCTGCGAATACTGCGATTCCTTCCTGAATTTCTTCCCCACCCTGGCGGTGGTGCTGAATGTGGAGGCGGATCACCTGGACTACTTTAAGGATCTGGCGGACATTCAGAAATCCTTCCATAAGTTTGCTTCCCTGGCGACCTTCGGCGTGGTGGCCAACGGGGACGATCCCCACACGGTTCAGGCCATGGAGGGCATTGATTACGTTTCCTTCGGACTGGCGGAGTCCAACCGGATCCATGCCAGCAATATGTGCCCCGACTGGCGGCATTTTGACGTGCTGTGCGACGGCGAATTCTACTGCCATCTGGATATGGGCGTGCTGGGCAAGCACAATGCCCTCAACGCCCTGGCGGCAGCGGCAGCTTCCTGGATGATGGGCATTCCCGGGGAGGCGGTGGCCGACGGGATTCAGTCCTTCCACGGGGCGGGACGCCGGCTGGAGTTCAAAGGCCGGTTTAACGGCGCGGATGTGTATGATGACTATGCCCATCACCCCGACGAGCTGGCGGCTACGGTGGAGGCGGTGCGTTCCATGGGGGATCACCGGCTGGTGCTGGCCTTCCAGCCCCACACCTATACCAGAACCAAGGCGCTGTTCGAAGACTTCGTCCGGGAGCTGAAGAAGGCGGATCTGGTGGTTCTGGCGGAAATCTATGCAGCCCGGGAGAGCAATACCGTAGGCGTTTCCTCCGCGGATCTGGCGGCCCGAATCCCCGGCGCGGTTTGCTGCGAGACACTGCCGGAGGTCACGGAGTACCTGCGATCCCATGTGCGGCCTGGGGATGTGGTGCTCACCATGGGCGCGGGAGATATCTTCCGTGCCGGAGAAGCCCTGCTGGGCCAGCAGTGACGAAAGGCGCTTTGCGGCAATGGTCTGAATCGCGGAGCCTTTGCCGAGGGCATCAGAGCTTCCCTAAGAAAAATGTGCCGGTTTCCCGGCACATTTTTAGAGGCTTTCCTCCAGGACAAGATGGTCTACTCCGGAGGACTCAAATTCCGACATATAGCGATCCATTCTGCCTACAATCTCATCGTAATTGTCCTCCGTGATCTCCGGATAATCCATATCCCGGCGGGACAGCTCCTCGGCCAGGATTTCATAGAATACATTGTCCTCATAGTAGGCAATGGCTTCATGAATGCCGCCTTCGGTATAGGCCCGGGAGGGAACCACGGTTCCGTTCCAATGCTCGGACAGGGCGGGGGACAGGGCGAATATCTTGCTCTCCAGATCGTCGTAATCCTGGAAGCGGTCTTCTCCCCGGGTGGAATTGAGCACCCAGTTGCCGATGTAGACCAGATCCAACAGACGGCGGAATTCTTTTGGAGTTAAGTCGATATGCATAGATATCCTCCTTACTTGGTATGGGAGTACCGGCGTTGGGCGCCCGGAAGACGGCCCGAAGGAAAAGCCGGTGGGATACAGTAGGTATTATTATAACATTCCTTTTTTGTTTTTCCAGAGGGAAATTGTAAATAATCATACCGAGCATTGAATTTTTCATAGGAATGAGGCGATGATGTGAAAAAGCTTAGCGTTTGCATCCTGTTCGGCGGTATGTCGCCGGAGCATGAGGTTTCCCTGCGCTCGGCGGAGTCGGTGCTGAATCATATCGACTCAAGCAAGTACCACGTCTTCCCGGTGGGGATCACCAAGGACGGAACCTGGATCCTGTACGGCGGCAAGGATTATGCCAAGCTGCCCACCGGAGAGTGGAAGGAGCACCCCGGCAACCGCCGTGTGGCCATCTCTCCCATTCGTGGCCAGGGTCTGCTGAGCTTTGAGGGCGACTGCGTCGTCCGGGAGCATCTGGACGTGGTCTTCCCGGTGCTCCATGGGGAAAACGGTGAGGACGGCGCCATGCAGGGCCTGCTGCAAATGGCCGGGATTCCCTATGTCGGCCCCCATGTGGGCGCTTCCGCGGTGGCCATGGATAAGACGCTGACCAAACTGGTGGTGGGCCATGCCGGGATCCCCCAGGCCGACTGGCAGCTGGTGCGGGACAAGGATCTGCAGACCCGCATGGACGGCACTCTGGACAGCCTGGAGGCGCGGTTCCGCTATCCCATGTTCGTCAAGCCGGCGGGCACCGGTTCTTCTGTGGGCGTCTCCAAGGCGGCGGATCGGGAGGATCTTCGAGCCGCCCTGCTGGTGGCCGCCGGGTATGACAGGAAAATCCTGGTGGAGGAGTTCATTAACGGCCGGGAGATTGAGGTGGCTGTTATGGGCAACGACAATCCTGTGGCTTCCGTTTGCGGCGAGATCGACTCCGGCGTGGAATTCTACGACTATGACGCCAAGTATGTGACCAATACCGCCAAGGCCTACATTCCGGCCCGGATCCCGGCGGATGTGGAGGAGACGGTGCGTGACTACGCGGTCAAGGCGTACAGGGCCTTGGGCTGTCAGGGACTGAGCCGGGTGGACTTCTTTGTAACGTATGAGGGGAACCGGGTGGTTTTCAATGAGCTCAATACCATACCCGGCTTCACATCCATCTCCATGTACCCCAAGCTGTTTGCTGCCAGCGGTATTCCCTATCCCCGGCTGATCGACGAATTGATCGGCCTGGCTATGGAGGCTCGCCAATGAAGCAGAAAGTGGCGCTGTCCATCCGGGGACGCCAGAGCTACGCCGATCAGGAGCCGGAGATCATTGAGCTTCTGACCGAAGGAGAGATGGAATTTGCGGACGGCGGATGGAATATTTCCTATGAAGAAAGTGAGCTGACGGGGCTGGAAGGAGTGGTCACTACCTTCCGGGTAGAACCGGGAAAGGTGCTGCTGACCCGTACCGGGGCGCTGAACTCCCAAATGGTTTTCCAGGAGGGCGTGGCCCATGACTCCCTGTATCAGATGCCCTTCGGCGCGCTGATGATCACCGTGAAGGCCACCGGTGTATTCTATGACATTGTACCCGACGGGGGTGTCATTGATCTGGTCTATCAGATCCAGATCGAGAATACCCAGGCCGGCGTCATCGACTATCATCTGGACATCCGGGCGAAGAATCCGGCATAATATGGTTTGAGAACCTCTGATGAAATCGGCGTCAGCCCTTGCCGCTTTCATCAGAGGTTCCTTAGGCGGGAAGCGACGAACCGGTAGCTTCCCGCCTGGTTTTTGGGTTCTATGTCAATAGTTGGGGTAGAGGCAAAATAGCGAGTTTTCCAGATCGTGTCGGAGCGGGATCTCCGGCACGATTTTTATGTGCTGGCAAAGAGGATCCTGTTGCGGAAGTTAGGGAAGTTCCGCATGCCAAAGCAGACTCTTTTTAAGACCTTGGTTTTATTATTGCACCCTTCAATGAATCCATTTGTCCAGGGAACGTCCAAGGAATTGACGATCTCGTTAAACCAGTTGTGGCAGGCTTTTGTGCAGTCGTGGAATTCAGGAAGGTCCAT
>CALWXQ010000047.1 GCA_944385545.1 uncultured Oscillospiraceae bacterium
CTGCCTCAGACCTTAGGAAACATTTGGTATAAATGTAATATTCTTACATTTTACCGGCTGAATTGGAAATAGTCAAGGAGGTTTATTATGTTCCACTTCGACAGGGATTTTATAGACAAAAACGGGGAACGGTATATGTTTCCCATTCGTATCCAGAAGCTGATACAAAACCTGTACGAGCAGTATGTCGTCCGCCAGACCCTCCAAACCGGGGACTTTGCGTTCGTGATCGGCGACATCCCCTACGAGCAGTTGGACGAAAGCACTCCCTGGCTCCATTTTGAGGCGGGAAAGACCCTGTGGGGGGAGCCGGATCAGTGGGTCTGGTTTCGCCAGCAGGTCACCATCCCCCCGGAATTCCGGGGAGAGGACGTCTGGTACTACGCCTGTGCCTACACCAACGATACCAATTGGCATTGGGGCCAGCCCCAGGGGCAGCTTTTCGTCAACGGCAAATGCGTCTGCGGTTTTGACAACAACCACCGCCGCCACCTGCTGGTGAAAAACGCCGTCGGCGGCGAAACCCTGGAGATCGCGGTGAAAATGTACTCCGATCTGACCTACTACGCCGGCCCCATGACCTTCAGCGGCAAGCTGATGATCCTGCGGCCCCGGATCTATGAGCTGTATTACAGCCTTTTGGTTCCTATGCAAGCGGCGACCCTGATGGACACGGATTCCGTCGCCCGGGTGGAGATCGTCAAGAAGCTCAATCACACCATGAATCTTCTGAACATCGGCGCCGCGCCGGACTCCCGGGAATTCCTGGACTCCGTAGCCGAAGCGGAGGACTACCTGCGTACCGAGCTTTACGGCACCCTGCGCAGCGGCGCCGAGCCGGTGCTTTGGGCCATCGGCCACAGCCACATCGACGTGGCCTGGCAGTGGACCTACCACGTTTCCCGGAACAAGGCCGTCCGCTCCTTTGCCACCACCCTGCAGCTGATGAAGCAGAACCCGGAATATCTGTATATGTCTTCCCAGCCGGTGCTGTACGAATTTGTTAAAGAGGATCAGCCTGAGATCTACGATCAGATCCGCCGGCGCGTGGCCCAGGGCCGCTGGGAGCCGGAGGGTGGCATGTATGTGGAGGCGGACACCAACCTCACCGGCGGCGAGTCCCTGGTGCGTCAGTTCCTCATAGGAAAGGCTTTCTTCCGGGAGGAATTCGGCGCGGATAGCAAGGTGCTCTGGCTGCCGGACGTGTTCGGATACTCCGCCAATCTGCCCCAGATCTGCAAAAAAAGCGGCATCGACTACTTCTATACCACCAAGATCGGCTGGAACGAATACAGCAAATTCCCTTATGACACCTTCCTCTGGCGGGGGCTGGACGGCAGCACCGTGCTGACCCACTTCGGCTGCGCCATCAACTACGCCGAAATCGAGACAGACTGGATGACCACCTACAATCCCTCCCTGGAGCCTACCTTCGCGCTGGGAGCCTGGAAGCGCTACCAGCAGAAGGATCTGAACCGGGATCTTCTGTTTGACTTCGGCTACGGCGACGGCGGCGGCGGCCCCACTCAGGAGCACATCGACTACGGCCGCCGGTTCCAGGCCGGGATTCCCGGCTGTCCCTCGGTGAAGTTCGCCAAGGTGGGGGATTTCTTCCGGAACCTGGACAAGGAGGTGTCCCAGGATCCCCACCTGCCGGAGTGGAGCGGGGAAATGTATCTGGAATTCCACCGAGGCACCTACACCTCCCAGGCCAAAACCAAGAAAAACAACCGCCAAAGCGAAAAGCTCTACCACGACGTGGAAAACCTGTGGAGCCTGGCAAACCTTCTGGAAGTTCGCAAGGACTACCCTTCCCACATGCTCCGGGAAAACTGGAAGCTGATCCTGCTCAACCAGTTCCACGACGTGCTTCCCGGCTCCTCCATCGCCCGGGTCTATGAGGACGCCCAGAGGCATTATGACCAGATCCTGGGCCAAGGCTGTCAGATGCGGGACGCGGCTGTAGACGCCATCTGCGCCCGGATCGCCGCCCGGGAGGACGCCATTGTGGTGTTCAACACCCTGTCCTTTGACCGCAGTCCCGTCATTATCTATGACGGCGACCTTCCCGGTCTGGCGGATCCCGACGGCGGAGCCGTGGTCTGCCAGAAGACCCACGACGGCAAAACCGTGTTCATCGCTCCCAACGTTCCCGCTAAGGGCTGGAAGTCCTTCCCCATCCGCCCCTGTACCGCCGCCGGTTCCATTTCCGCCTCCCCTGCGGGCATCGAAACGTCAACGCTGAAGGTCGCCTTCGACGAACACATGCACATCACTTCCCTGCTGTCCAAAGCCGCCGGCCGGGAAACGCTTCCTCCGGGCAGTGTGGGCGGCATCCTCACCGCCTATCAGGATGTGGCCCGAACCGACGACAACTGGAACGTTCAGGCCTATTACCGGGAAAAGTCCTGGGTTCTGGACAACGTTACCGACGTGCAGGTTTTGGAAACCGGCCCCGTCCGTGCCGTGATCCGAGTAGAGCGCAAATTCCGCAGCTCCACCATCCGCACCGACATCATTGCCTATGAAGGCTCCCAGGAGCTTCGCTTCGACTACTATCTGGACTGGCACGAGCACAACCTGTTCGTTAAGGCAGACTATCCTGTAGATGTGAATGCCCAAACCGCCTCCTACGAGATCCAGTTCGGCTTCGTGGAGCGGCCTGTCCACAAAAACACCCTGGCTGACTTTGCCCGCTTTGAGGTCTGCGGTCATAAGTATGCCGATCTGTCCGACGGCGGCTTCGGCCTTGCCATCCTCAACGACTGTAAATACGGCTTCGACGCCTCCCGCAATCGGCTGAGCATTACGCTTCTCAAGTGCAGCACCTACCCCGACAAGAACTGTGACAACGGCGAGCACACCTTCTCCTATGCCATCTACGCCCACGATGGGGATATGCTGGCCGCCGGCGTCCGGGAGCGCGCCTACGACTTTAACTTCCCGGCCCCGGTGAAGGCAGTCCCCGCCCAGGACGGTGTCCTGCCGCCTGCCCTGTCCGCCTTCCGGATCAGCGCCCCCAACGTGGTAATCGAAACCATCAAAAAAGCAGAAGCCTCCGACGATATCATTCTGCGCCTGTACGAGGCGGAAAATAAGCGCACCCGCTGCACCCTTACCGCCGCTTTTGCCCTTGCCGGAGCGGAGCAGACCAATCTGATGGAGGAGCCGGAAGGCGCGCTGCCTGTTCATGGCCAAACCATCGACCTGAGTCTGGATCCCTTTGAAATCAAAACCATCCGCATTCACAAAGCATAACCCTGTACGTCTCCGCCCATACACACGATACACACAGAAGGGAGCACACAATGCATCACAACTATCAAACTATGGCAAAGAAAGCTCTGGAGGATCTGTACGCCCGCTTCTGGACAGAGGACGACGGCGGACATATTCTCCCCACCCACTGCGGCGTCGTGGTGGAAAAGCCTCTGATGATCTGGGAGGTAACCATGCTCCTGATCGCCATGGAGACTTATTACGACGCCACCGGCGATGAAGAAACCAAGCGGCGCATTCTGGGCACCTGGAAGTATCTAAAAACCGTGTTCCCCTACGAGAAGCTGACCGCATGCTTTGGGGAAGAACCGAATCTGGCTCTGGACGATACCGGCTGGGACATCATGGCCTATTTGATGTTTTACCGGCTCACCGGGGATCCGGAGCTGGCGGAAATGATTCAGCGCACCCTGTTGGGGGCATACGAGCACTACAGCGACGGCCCCCTGGAAAACGGTCTGTGGTATTGCGACTGGAAGCAGTACAACGACCACTGGAAGTCCAGCTACATCGTCAGCCTGCTGATTTCCGCCTGGGAATTCTGCAAGATGACCGAAGGCACCCCGCTGTACAGCCAGGAGCTCTATGACAAGACCATGATCCTCTACCGGTGGACCGAAACCTATTTCCGCCGGGATCGCACGTACACCGTCCCCCAGGGTCTGGCCGACGGCGGAGATCTGGTGGTGGATACGGTGGACTACCTTTACTGGGTGGACTACAACCAGGATCGGGAAGGGCGCCCGGAGCGCAACGGCCCCAGCGGCGGCACCACCCCGAACCGGATCGGGGAGCTGGGCAGCGTTTGCGGAATCTTCATCGCCATGGGCATGGCGGCGCTGAACGTCAAGCTGTATCAAACCGTCAAGGATCCCCGGTATCTGCAAAAGGCGCTGGAAACCAGCAGCGCTGTGGCCGCCATCAACAATGTCAACGGCGCCTACATGAACGACCGGGATATCCATACCAACGCTACCATGCTGCGCTATTTTGTCCATGAGATCCTGGCCACCGACTATGCCACCGACAGCCAGCGGGATATGCTGTTCCGCACGGCGGACAACATCTACGCCTCCGGTGTCAATTGCCATGGCATTTATTATCCCTGGTGGGGCAAGATCTGCACCCCTGACAACGTAGACCATCCCCAACTGGACTACTTCCGGAACTGCCTGATGATTAACGCCACCAGCGTCACCATGATTTGCGGCGCGGCCCTGCTGGAGAGTCTGGGCTATCAGCCCACCTATGGCAAACCAGAATGTCCGGCGCGCCCTGCCAATCAGGAGGGAGCGTAACCCCATGGATTGCTCAATAATCGACTACGGCGCGGTGGGCGACGGTCTCAGCGACTGTACCCAGGCCTTTCGCCGCGCGATTGAAGCCTGTCACGCTGCCGGCGGCGGGAAAATCATTGTCCCCCCGGGACGCTACGTCACCGGCACCGTCCATCTGCTCAGCGGCGTGTACCTGTATACCCAGGCCAACAGCACCATCCTGGGCAGCGAACATTACTCAGACTACTACGGCTCCACCCGGGGCGGCTTCTGGCGCGGGAATCCCGCCGACAGCTGCGGCAGTTCCTCCATGAATCAGTGCTGCGCTCTGATTTTGGCAGACCGGGCGGAGAACTGCGGCATTCTCGGACACGGCACCATTGACGGCCGGCGCAGCCGGGAGCTGGGTTATACCGACGAGAAGGGACGGCCATTCCTTGTCTTGTTTTCGGAATGCGTCAACATTCAGCTGTCCGGGCAAACCCTGCAGAACAGCGGAATGTTTACCGTCTTTCTGGTGGAGTGCGACCACGCCAAAATCGACGGCCTGCGCATCAACACCCTGGAATGCGCCAACGGAGACGGCATTGATACCGACGGATCCCGGAACGTGTTCATCTCCAACTGTCACATTGCCGCCGGTGACGACGCCATCTCCATTAAAAACCTGAACCCGGAAACCCCCAGCGAGAACATCTGCATCACCAACTGTGTCATTACCTCCAAGTACTGGGCCTGCGTGCGCATCGGGCCGGAGTCTGCTGCCTCTGTCCGCAATGTAACCGTCTCCAATTGTATTTTTCGCAACTGCGGCGACGGCATCAAGTTGCAGCTCACCGAGACCAGCCTGTTTGAAAACTTCTGCTTCAGCAACATTGTCATGGACAATGTGATGCGTCCGTTTTTCTTCACCCTCAGTTCCTACCGCATGACAGACCGGCATCAGGAGATCTGTCCGAAGCCGGGGATTCTGCGCAACATTCTGTTGAGCAATATCACCGCCACCATGCCACGGCTTTTCATGGAGCATGTGATCCGACCGGAAGCCATGATCTGCGGTCTGCCCGACGCCCCCATTACCGATCTGAAATTTCAGAACGTTCATCTGCTTCAGCCCGGCGGCGGAAGCTCCGAAGTGGGCTGCCGGACAGACTATCCGGATTTGCTGAATTATAACACCTATCCGGAGCTGTTGGAAAACGCGGGAGAAAGTCCCGGGGCAGTGCTGTTTTTGAACCATGCCGCCAACGTTACTTTCACCGCCTGTGACTTTGCCGTTCAGGCTGCCGACGGGCGACCTGCGCTGGCCGCGTGGGATGTCTCCGGACTGAAGCTGCTTCTGTGCAGCCAGCGCAATTGCGGCAGTCTGATTCGCGCTTTCGGGCCTGTCCCACCGGAGCTTATCCACTGCCAGGGAACGTCGTCAGCGGCAAGCGAGGAAGAACAGGCCCAGTGGCAGGCTTTCCATACCCGCTCTTTGGAAACGCTGGAGATTGTGCGCGGACGTGCGGAACAGGCCCAGCGCCTGGCAGCGTGCGCTCCCGCCGCAACGCTGGTTCCCGGCGTCCCCCTTCTCCTGGTTCCTGAGGGGCGCGCCGTCTGGCTGATGCGGCTCTGTTCCACCGAGCCGCTTCGGGTAAAGCGCAACGGCATCGTATTGCAGGACGAAGAACTCCTCCCGGCGTACCGGTTCCCCATGCCCCATGTTCTGCGTCTGGATCCGGCACCGTGTTCGGAGGAAATGACGCTGGAACTGCTGGGCGACGCCGCCGCGGATTTGTATTTATGCTAGCCAATGCAGGTGGCCGCGATCCGTCAGACCTCCCTGCCATCCAAAAAGCCGCATACGTCTCACGTATCCGCCCCATCGGCCTAGGGCGGAGCCAACATGGAGGATGGAATATGTATCAATCCATTGTGGAAAACACCTGCGCTGTTCTGGATTCCCTGCCCACTCCCATTCCAGACAGCGGTCTTCTGGCGGGCTTCGGCCGGGAAATCATCCTGCCCTACCAGGACATGTTTTTAAACGACAATTACCACTTCCCCATGGGAACGGCCTTCTTGAAATACGGCATTCCCGGCGTGGCGGAAAAAGCTGCCGCCACCGCTCTAACCGTGTCGGATCCCCTTCGCCGGGAACTGCTGGAGAGCATCAGCCTGGTCTACCGGCGCATCGGGGATTATTTCCGCCGGTACGCACAGGCCGCGGAACAGGCAGCCACCGGGAAGAACGCAAGACTGCTGCGCATGGCCGCCAACCTCCGCGCCCTGGCGGACAGGCGGCCCGAGCATTTCGACGAGGCCCTGCAACTGGTCTTTCTCATGTGGCGGCTGCGATCGCTGCACAGCCGCGGCGGAGATATCGGCAGGCTGGACGTTCATCTACGCCCCTTCTATCAGCGGGATATCGAGACTGGATATACCAACGACCGGGAGGTTTTGGAGCTGCTGTGTGAATTCTGGCACTGGCTGAACCGGGTCAACAGCGGCGACTCCCTGATCAACGTAATGGTGGGCGGGAAAAATCCCGACGGCACCGATGCGGGCAGCCAGTTGTCGGTGCTGATGCTTCACGCCACCAAGCGCTGCGCCCTGACGGAACCGCATATCAATGTCCGGGTACATCGGAAGCTGAACCCGGCCATCTATCAGGCCATGCTGGAGGTTCAGTTCATGGGTCATGGACAGGCCACAGTCTATAACGACGAAGTGGTCATTCCCTCCCTGATCCGCAGGGGCGTCCCGGAGGAACTAGGGAAGCTCTGAATAAATCGTCTTCGGCTGAATGCCGGATCTTTTGCCCCATCCGTGCAGTTTAAAAAGTGGGAAATACATACAGTATTCCTCCACTTTTTAAACTTTCGGCTGAGTCAAAATCTCTCGGCATCAGCTCTTGCCGATTTAATCAGAGCTTCCCTAGCCTACACCTATACCAACGACGGCTGTACGGAGATTATGCTGGACGGTTTTAGCGGCATTGAATTCACCCACATTGACGCCGTGGCCACCTTCGAGCTGGCCTTTAACAACGGTCAGTGGGCGGAGCGCACCTATTCCAAACCGATTCAATATTGGAACAAGAACGGCGCCGCCTGCTACTATACCTCCGACGCCATTCCCGGCTATGCCTCCGGCGATCCGGAAAGCTGCGCGACTTTCCAGGAGTTCCTGGACATGTTCCTGGCCCAATACCGATTCCAGACGCTGCGCAAGGCCGAGGAGCTGCGTCAGCGTTACGAAGATCTGCTCCGCGATGGCCGATCCTCGGTGCTGCTCAACGGAACCTATGAATTTGTGCTGGATTCCGGTCTGGATATTCTGCGGGGCGGCTTCCCCTATCCCAACTACATGCTGTTCTCCGGCTCCCTGCCCACAGTGGGTGACTGTCTGATGGCCGTTAAAACTGCGGTGTTCGACGAAAAACGGTTTACCATTCCCCAGATCAAAGCCGCCCTGAAGCAGAATTTCCAAGGCTTCGAAGCCATGCGGCAGTATCTGCTGGCGGTACCCAAGTTCGGCAACGACAACGATCAGGTGGATTTCCTGGCGGCTTGTCTGGCAAACCATTTTTGCGACTGGCTCACGGAATATCAGGCCCAAACCGGCTTCACCGTTTCTCCCGCCCTTGTGGGCTGGCGGTTCCTGGAGGAAGCCTACGGCATCTCCGCCACTCCGGACGGACGGCGCTACGGCGATCCCATTGCGGAGCATTACTGTCCCACGCCGGGCAGAGCGGTCAACGGCCCCACCGCCATTGTCCAGTCCATTGCCAAAGCCCGGGATGCCATCGCCAAGGCCAACGGCGTCTGCGCGGTACACCTGTCCCTGCCCCGAAACTTAGGTGACGACGACGAAGCCGGTCTGGCCATTCTGGACGCCCTTGTCCTCGGCGCCCTGGACAGCGGACTCAACGAGCTGAACATCGCCATCTATGATCCCCAGTTGCTGCGGCAGGCCCAGCAGGATCCGGAACACCACGAGGATATCATCGTGCGGGTCTGGGGCTACAGCGCCAGATTTGTGGATCTGTGCAAGGAAATGCAGGATCACGTCATCAGCCGGATTGTGAGGACCGGATAATGGGCCATGTGTTTCATATCCAGCGCTTCTCCCTCCATGACGGGCCGGGAATCCGCACCACCGTGTTTTTCATGGGCTGTTCTCTGCGCTGCCGGTGGTGCCACAATCCGGAGGGCCTGCGCTGGGAAATCGCGCTGCAGTATGACAGCAAAAAATGCGTTTCCTGTGGGCTGTGCGCGGCGCTGTGTCCCAATGGGGTACATCGTTTTTCCGAAGGCGGCGTCCACCTGGTGGATTTCACCCGGTGCAGCCTGTGCGGCCAGTGCATCCGGGCCTGTCCCAGCGGTGCGCTGCTGTACAGCGGCAGGGACTATTCCCCCGAAGAATTGGCCGCACTGTGCTCCCGGGATCTTCCCTATTACCGCAATGGAGGCGGCGTCACCTTCTCCGGCGGAGAAGCGCTTTTGCAGGCCAGTTTTTTAAGGGAAACGGCGCAGCTGTGCAAGCAGCGGGGTGTACCCGCCATCATTGTGGATACTGCGGGAAATGTACCCTGGAGCGCCTTTGAACAGGTTCTGCCTTGGGTGGACGCTTTTTTATACGATGTGAAGGCATACCACGAAGATCTTCACCGATCCGCCACCGGCGCTTCCAACCTGGAAATCCTGGAAAATCTGAAACGGCTGGATCAGACCGGTAAGGATCTGTACATCCGCATTCCGGTCATTCCCACAGTCAATGACCGTACGGAGGAGATCCGGGCCATCGCCGGTTTTTTGCAGCCCCTGACGCATGTTCGGCAGATCCGGCTGATCCCCTACCACACCCTGGGCAGGAGCAAATACGCTGCCCTCGGATTGCCGGAACCCCCGAACTTCGGCGCCGTGGACGAATCCACCCTGGCGCTGTTGGAAGCCATTGTCAACCCCGGCTGACGCGCTTGGCATTCATCCCCGCGCTGTCATTTTCCTTTCAGGAGGAATACTTATGAACGAATCCAGCACTGCTATCCCCCATCCGCCGGAGCTTCAGGAATATACCTGTGATATTCTGGTTCTGGGAGGCGGCCTGCCCGGCGTCTGTGCCGCCATCGCAGCGGCACAGGGAGGTCTGGACGTAATCTTAGTTGAGCGCAGCCTTACTCTGGGCGGCAACTGCGGCCCGGAGATCGGCGTTCATCCCTCTGACGCCCACAGATTCCATCCATATATGATCTCCACCGGCATCGTCGGAAGGCTCATTGAAGACGCAGCTTACTATCACGCGAAAACCGACTCCCAGGATCGGCATTATAATATCTCCATGCAATGGGATATGGTGATGCAGACAGCTCTGGACGAAGCCGGTGTCCGCGTCCTGAGAAGCCACTACGCCCATACCCCGTACATGGACGGCAGCCGCATCGCCGCGGTGGAATGTGAAGACACCCTCACCTACCGGCGGGTTCGCATTTCGGTGAAAAACTACGTCATTGATGACACCGGCGACGGGAACATCTCCGAGCGGGCAGGCGCCCGCTTCCGCATGGGTCGGGAGGCGGCGCGGGAATTCGGCGAGCGCCTGGCTCCGGAGGAAGCCGACACGATCACCATGGGCAGTTCCCTGGTCACGCTGATCCGGAACACCGGAGCAGAAAGCCCCTTCTTCCCCGGGAAGGACACACCGCCGTTCTATCCGGGCTACGGCGGGGATATGCATTTCATCCCCGAACCCGGCTCGTCCCTGTATTTTATGTTCCCCACGGAAACCGGCGGAGATTTGGACACCATTCAAGACGGTCACCAGATCTACCGGCGGCTGCGCAGACATCTGGACAGCTGCTGGGACAAGTGCAAAAACGGCTATGAATGCGACGCCGTCAAAAACTGGGAGATGGTTTGGGTCAGCTCCAAAATCGGCAAACGGGAAACCCGGCGCTTTCTGGGTGACTACACCGTAACCGAAACCGATGTGGAAACCGGCCGCATGTTTGACGACGCCATCGCCGTAGGCGGCTTCGCCATTGACGTCCACGACCCGAAAAAAGAACAGCCGGAATATGTCAACGTCACCTACTATCTCATTCCTCCGGTCTATACCATTCCCTACCGGAGTATTTACTCCGCCGATATTGACAATCTGTTCTTTGCCTCCAGGCTTCTTTCCGCCACCCACCTGGCCCACGGCACCATCCGGCTCCAGCGAACCCTGGCCTGCGTCGGTCAGGCCGCTGGCACCGCGGCGGTTTTGTGCGCGCGATACGGCATCACCCCCCGGGAGCTGTATACCCAGGGGCATGTAGAGCAGCTGCAGCAAATTCTGCTGCGGGAGGACTGCACCATTCCCAACCGGGTCAATCAGGATCCGGCGGATCTGGTTCGGCAAGCAACCGTCCGGGCCTCCAGCGAACGCTCCTACGGCGTTTCCCGGGAAGGGCGCTTCGTCCCCATTCAGGGGGTGGCCGGCGTGGAGCTATGGGACTTTTCTGAGCGTCTTGACCGTTGGGAGGTGCTCCTGAAGAATCCCACGGATAAGCCTGTGACCGTGGCCGCGGAACTGTCCCGGTTCGTCCAGGAGCGACCCTGGCAATATCGCTGGGAACGGCCCTTCCTCCCCTACTACGCCACCCACAACGAGGTGGAATGGGGCGGAGAGAACCGGGTTCGATTCTACCGGTCTCTGGCCGGAGCGGAAGTGACCCTGCCGCCCCGGTTTGAGGGCTACGCCGCCTTTGATTTCCAGGCCCGGCTGACGCCCAAGAATCCGCTCTCCGATGACGATCGGCTGGCTCTGGTGCTGAAACCCCAGGACGGAGACCTTCAAATCTGCGTCTGCGGCGGCCTGTATTCCTTCGTCCGGCTCCTGTCCGGCATCGAAACCACCCCGGAGGGTGAGGAAGCCTACCGGGTCGGCCCCGGCAGCTGCCTGTACCGGCTCACCCCGACGCCGCCCTGCGCGGAAGCGGCCCTGATTCTCAACGGCCATAACCGCAGATTCTCCGAGAATCCCGGAAACATGTGGCGTCCGGCGGCCCTGCCTGCGGACATCCAGCTTTCCTGGCAAACGCCCATCACCGCAAGGCAGATCAGAATCACCTTTGATACCCTGGAACGGGCCTTTGTGGATATGCCCTACGAAAACGGCAGACGGGTCTCCGGGCAATGTGTGAAGCGGTACAGCCTGGGTCTTTATTTGGGTGAGCAGGAGGTGTTCCGGTGCTCCCAGGACGACAATTACCACCGTCTGACCGTGACAGACCTGCCTGCGGTTGTCTGCGACCGGCTGGTACTCACCCTGCAAGAGGTCTGGGACAGCACCCGGATCCCGGGGGTCTACGAGATTCGGGTCTATTGACCCGGCAAGAATCCTTTTTCCCAAAAAACGTGGCTGTCCGGCGCAAACCCTCGTTTTGCGGGTTCTATAATAAAAACCGCTGTATTCTCCTCCTTACGAGGACGAAAAACACAGCGGTTTTCATTTTGCCGCACGCATAGATTTTTCAAAAAATGATTGCGAAAAAATTTCTACATTGCCGCCGATGCTCACGAGAGGAGCGTTATTGAGAAATCGTAAACAGCGAATAGAAGTATCCTTTCTCTGCAATCAATTCATCGAACGTGCCCATTTCAACGATCGAGCCATTTTTCAACGCGATAATACTATCGTATTGTTTGAGCAAACCTTCATCAAGAACGTGAGTGACAACAATGCTTGTAACATCTTTGAGCCCAAGGATAGAACTTGAAACTTGATATGCAGTTTCGGCATCCAGGGCTGCGGTAGCTTCATCAACAAGAAGCACCTGTGATTTTTTTAGCAAGCTCCGAGCAATGGAAATGCGTTGTTTCTCTCCACCGGATAATCCGCTTCCATTTTCACCGCATAGATACTCTGCACCCTTTTCCTTAATCAATGCGGATAGACCAGAAAGCCGAATTGCTTCGTTAATCTGTTCTTCGGGGAAATCACGGAACATTGTGATATTGTCTTTGATCGTGGCATTGAAAACGAACACATTCTGATGAATAATGCTTTCGATTTCATAAAGGTTACTGCTACTGATCTCTCTTAGTTCGGTATCATCATAAAGTATCGTCCCATCATAATTCTGATACGATGCCATAAGAAGATTCAGCAAGGTTGATTTTCCGCTACCCGATGCTCCGACGATAGCGTATTTTTTGCCAAGTTCAAAAGTGAAGTTTATGTTTTTTAGGACTTGCTTTTCGGATCCATAACCGAAAGAAAGATCTTTTACTGTTATACGATACTTAAGCTCCTTGTGTTCGGTTTTGCTTTCTTCTCTGACATTGGCATTTAGGGCATTTGCGATTTTCTCAATCAAAATCTTTGCCGCTTTTCTTTCTGCGATGCAAGTAGGTATCGTACTGATCGGAGTGAGAACATAGTTCATTAACTGCACAAATATCATTGTAGTACCTGCGGTAACACCTTTACCGGACAGCGCAAGATATGCTCCGAAGATAAACACACCAAGCTGTGCCGTAATTCCCGCAACGGAACCAAACATCTGAACAAGGATACGCATTTTGTGCTTTCCGCATTGTGCCTTTGCAAGCTCTCGTACATTTTCTTTGAAAATGCGAATCATTTGAGCTTCAGCCTTAAAGGACTTGATAACAGAGAAGCCGCCCAAGCTGTCCCTTAATGTAGAAGTGTATGCTTCGTTTCTGTCCGAGACTTTCTTTTCTTCTACCGCAACTTTGTTGCCCGTCAGAATGGATGCGAACAAGGGAAGCAAAGAAAGACCTATTGCTATCCATGTAAGTAGTGGGCTGTACCATATCATCAGAACCATTGCGCCTACAAATGTAAGTGAGCTTTCGAGAATAGAAAATGTATTCCAGAGGTAGCCTTGCTCTATCGTCTGAATATCGTTGGTAAGCGCAGAGATGTAGGTCGAAGAATTTTCGCCGGAAAACGCTGAAATATTTTTCTTTGTGAGTTCGCCAAAAACATATTCCTTGTATTGCGAAATTCCCCGTGTAATGAATGTCGGCTTGGAATGGTAGGAAATCAGATTGGCAACAGCGACTCCTCCAATTAACACCAATGTAATTATTGTGAGTTGAAGCAAGTTGAATCCTGTTTCATAGCCGCCAATCAGATCAATTAACTGTTGAATCAGCCATGAAACGAGCAACGCCCCGATTACTCCTAACAGGGTTTCGCATAATGCGAAAATAAAGTATACGACATTTCCTTTGTAAAATTGTTTTGTGTATGGACGAATATCCAACTTTCTTTTTTTCATTCTGTACCTCCGCAGGATTCCTCTTGGGCGATCTTTTTCCAAATACTTAATAATTCTTCGTTTCGATTCTCCTGCGTAATCTGCTTGACCACTGCCGCAGTTGCAGATTCTCCAAGATCATCGTATGTGGTAGCATTTTGTATGTCGCCAAGACAGAATTTAATATTCTCCACTTTGCAAGTTGGCGCTGAATCAAATAGCATTGCCGCTTTGTATGCACATCTCATATACGGTTCTACCTTATCCATCTCACCGAGAAGCAAGGAAAAATTCGCGCACTCGGAATAGCAAGGGGCAATTACCTTATCAACATAACAAGATGCGTTTCGATCTATTTTTACACCTTCAAGCAGATCAATAAGCCATAGAAGCGCATCACGGCTGGAACGGTAATCACCTTTCTTGTAGAAATAATTTGCATACGCCATCATGGTGCGGAGAGAATTTGTTATGATAGAGCCAAAAGCATCTACCATAAATGGTACGGCATCTTCTAAGCCATATTCCGGTGTATTTGTGTATGTAATATCATTGCCCGTTAATGCAATAGCAATCAAAGCATTGTGTACGCCGCTGACATTATATTTTTTGAGGATTTCAATTCCTTTTTGTGTTTTTCCGAGGACGATATAGCATTGAGCGATCTCATTTTGAATTGACACTTCACTTATTTGTGGATCGCTATTTTGTGATAAAAGCAAAATGGAACGCTCCAAAAGTTCAATACAGCGGTATAGATATTTCTCATTACTTAATTCTATACCTGCGACGGTATAGAGTTCTCCCGAACGATATACAATTCTGAAATCGTTGGGATACCGCAGTAATGCTTTCTCCGCTTCGATGACCGCTTCCTCATATTGTTTCTGCCGTTGTAAATCGTGTATTCTATTTTCAAGTGCAACTGCACCACCATTTAGTACCTCAAAACCCACGATCGCATCAAGTGAGACTCCGAACAAATCTGCCATTTCAGCAATCAGATTTAACTCCGGTGTTGCTATTCCACGTTCCCATTTTGAAACCGAAGCGAATGTAACACCCAATGCTTCTGCTAACTGTTCCTGTGTCATGGAGCGCTCTTTTCGTAACTTGCTTATGGCAACACCGCTCCACACAGCAGTTATCTATATTTTAAGGAAAAAGCCCGAAACCCGTTGGGGTTCCAGGCTTTTCGTGGAGCTGCTAGCCAGATTTGAACTGGCGACCTCATCCTTACCAAGGATGCGCTCTACCGACTGAGCTATAGCAGCATTTACATCTCGCAGACAGCTTGATAATTATATACCATGCTTTCCCATTTGTCAAGGCCTATTTCGAAAAAATCTGATTTTTTCTGATCCTTGAATCAGGCCCGCCGCCATTGACGGCAGGCCATGGATTCAAATGTTTCGCCGGATCAAACCAGCTCGATGATGGCCATCTCAGCGGCGTCGCCGCGACGGGGGCCGGTGCGGGTCACTCTGGTGTAGCCGCCGTTGCGGTCGGCGTATTTCGGAGCGATCTCCTTGAACAGCTTGTGAGCCACATCTTCCTTGGTGATGAAGGCCAGAGCGCGGCGGTAAGCAGCCAGATCGCCCTTCTTGCCCAGGGTGATCATTTTCTCAACCACGGGCTGCACTTCCTTAGCGCGATAGAACGTGGTTTCCATCTTGCCATTGGCCAGCAGATCGGTGACCTGCTGACGCAGCAGGGCCTTTCTCTGTGCGCTGGTCTTGCCCAGCTTACGAGTGCCGAACATGAACGTTTCCTCCTTTTTCTAAAGGTCAAACTCAGTTAGTTGTTGCTTCCAGAATCTTCGCTGGCCAGGGACAGGCCCATCATTTCCAGCTTCTTCTGAACCTCGTCCAGAGACTTCTTGCCCATGTTGCGCACCTTCATCATGTCCTCGTCGGTCTTGTTGATCAGATCGGCGACGGT
>CALWXQ010000048.1 GCA_944385545.1 uncultured Oscillospiraceae bacterium
GCCAAAACAGGCCAAACAATCTGAAAAGGAAAAACCCCGAAAACCGCATGGTTTCGGGGTTTTTGAGCTGTTTTGAAACAGTTTTAGCGCTTGCTGAACTGGGGAGCGCGACGGGCGGCTTTGAGGCCGTATTTCTTTCTTTCCTTCATTCTGGGGTCGCGGGTCAGGAAGCCGGCGGCCTTCAGAGTGGGACGGTTCTCGGAGTTCAGAACCAGCAGGGCGCGGGAGATGCCGTGACGGATGGCGCCGGCCTGGCCGGAAACGCCGCCGCCGGTGACGGTGACAACCACGTCAACCTTGCCCAGCATGTCGGTGGTGACCAGGGGCTGGCGAACGATCAGCTTCAGGGTCTCCAGACCGAAGTAATCGTCGATGTCCCGGCCGTTGATGATGATGGAGCCGGTGCCGTTCTCGTAGACCCGAACGCGGGCGACGGAGGACTTACGACGGCCGGTGCCATAAAAATACTTCTTCTTGCTCTCGTACATTCTACGTTACCTCCAAATTAGTCCAGGATCCAGGCTTCGGGCTTCTGGGCGGCATGGGGATGCTCAGCGCCCTTGTACAGATGCAGGCGGGTCAGCGCGTTCTTGCCGATGGTGTTCTTGGGCAGCATGCCCTTCACAGCCAGCTCCATGGCGTAGTCGGAGCGGGCGCTCATCATATCCCGGGCCTTGGTTTCCTTCAGACCGCCGATCCAGCCGGACACACGGTAGTACTTCTTCTGTTCCAGCTTCTTACCGGTCAGTACAGCCTTGTCGGTGTTGATGATGATGACAAAATCACCGCAGTCAACGTTGGGGGTGAAGTCAGACTTGTGCTTGCCCCGCAGCAGGTTGGCGGCAGCCACGGCGGTACGGCCCAGGGGCTTACCGGCGGCGTCCAGAACATACCACTTGCGCTCCAGGGTCTCCTTCTTCAGCAGAGTAGTGGACATTATGCGTTCCTCCAATTTGGATAAATTTTAGACTTTTCTTTGACATTTCCACGTACGTAAAGTACAATGTATTTAAATCGCTTGAATTTTATACCACAGAAAAAATCAAATGTCAATACGAATTTTGAGAAAATTTGTGAAACCCCGGATAAACTCGCAAATGCTCCGGTATGCTTCCAAATGCTCTCGTTTTCTCGCATGGCATTTTCCTGATTTTCAGGGAGAAAGGAACCGTTATGCAAAAATTAATGGGGCTTGTGCGCCGGTGTGTGGAGGACTACCGGATGATCGAAAACGGCGACCGGATCGCCGTAGGCGTCTCCGGGGGCAAGGATTCCCTGGCGCTGCTGGTGCTGCTTGCGGGACTTCGCAAGTATGTGCCCTTCCATCTGGAGGCCGTCACCATCGACATGGGCCTGGGGATGGACTACAGCGGCATCGAGGCGCTCTGCCGGCACTGGGAGGTTCCCTATACCATTGTCAGGACCCAAATCGGGCCCATCCTTTTTGACCACCGGAAGGAGAAGAACCCCTGCTCCATGTGCGCCAAAATGCGCCGGGGGGCCTTGAACCAGGCCATTTTGGATAAGGGCTTGAACAAGCTGGCCCTGGGCCACCACTATGACGACGCGGTAGAAACCTTCCTTCTGTCGCTGCTGTTTGAGGGGCGGATCAGCTGCTTCCAGCCGGTAACCGATCTGGACAGAACCGGCATCATCCAGATTAGGCCCATGCTGTATATCCATGAGAAGACCGTGGACAACTTCGCCCGGCGCATGGATCTGCCGGTGATCGCCAACCGCTGCCCCGTGGACAAGACCACCAAGCGGGAGGAGGTCAAGGCCCTGCTCTTTGATCTGAGCAAGACCTACCCTGACCTGAAGGAACGGATCTTCGGGGCCATGCAGCGTTACCCCCTGCCTGCCTGGGAGCCCCAGGGAAGGTACAAGCGGCCAAAGGATACGCAAGACGAAGGAATCTCTGATTAATACCCATGCGCTTTCCCAGTGCGCCACCAAAAAATGAAAGGCTTCGGCGCATGGGCATGGATATGCATCCGCATCGGTTGCCCCGTAAGGGGCGAGATGCTGGCATTTATTTAAAATATTACTATGAATGCGGAGCTTTCATAGTAAATCGTCTTCGGCTGAGCCAAAATCTCCCGGCATCGGCTCTTGCCGATTTCATCCAGGCTGTAACCCCTTTGCCGGAACGTCCCGAAGGGGGTGACAGTTTGCGGCGGGAGCGAAACGCTCCCGCCGCAGGCACTATTAGGGAACCTCTGAATAAATCGACAAGAGCTGATGTCGAGAGATTTTGGCACAGCCGAAAGTTCAAAAAGTGGAGGAATACTGTATGTATTTCCCACTTTTTGAACTGTACGGATGGGGCAAAAGATCCGGCATTCAGCCGAAGACGATTTATTCAGAGGTTCCTTAGAGTATAGAGAATCACAAAAGCGCTTCTTCCCATTGGGCCTCCCGGAAGCCCAGCAGGATCCGGCCGTCCTCCAGCACCGCCAGAGGACGCTTGACCAGCATGCCGTCGCCGGCCAGCAGGGTCAGCTGTTCTTCCTCGGTCATGGCGGGAAGTTTGTCCTTCAGCTCCAGGGAGCGGTATTTCAGGCCATTGGTGTTGAAGAATTTCTTCAAAGGCGTGCCGCTTTGCCCGGCCCAGGCTTTCAGCTCCTCATAGGAGGGGTTCTCCTCCTTGATATGCCGGGGGGTATAGGCAATGCCCCGGCTGTCCAGCCAGGCCTTTGCCTTGCGGCAGGTGGAGCAGGGGGGATATTCCAGAAACAGCATAGGCGCCTCCCGGTTACGTTACGAATCCGTTGACCACACGGATGATTTTCTCCACGTCCTCATCTGTCAGGTACAGGTGCAGAGGCATGGTGATGATGTGATGGGAAACCTTATGGGCCTTGGGACAGGTGCCCTGGGCATAGGTATACATGGAGAACTCTGTGTTGTCCCGGTAATGGACGCCGCCGTAAATGCCGTTCTTCGCCAGCTCCGCCAGCAGCCCCTCCCGATCCGGGACGATCAGCTCATAGATGTGATAGGCGCATTCATCGGCATAGGGGGCGGGAACCACCTGAATGCGGGGGTTTCCCGCGAAGCCCTTGTCGTACATGGCCACGATCTGGCGGCGGCGGGCATTCTCCTCATCCAGGTAGGGCAGCTGGGCCAGGGCGATGGCGGCCATAATGGCGTTGCCGTTGTACTTAAAGCCCAGGTAATCCACGCCGTAGTTCCATTTGTAGCTGCCCTCACTGCCGGTGCGGGCATAGGTGTCCTTGTTGATGCCCATCCAGGAAACCATCCGGCACTGGGCGTCCAGCCCGGCATCCGCGAAGCAAATCATGCCGCTGTCCCCAGTGGGCAAATTCTTCACCGCCTGAAAGGAGTATACCGCCACATCCACCCCGTCCCAGGTGCCGGGAAACACCCCGTTGACCCGGGTGCCGGCCATATGGGCGGCGTCCAGGATCAGCCGCAGGCCGTACTTTTTACACAGGGCGATGATCTTGTCCAGCTGGCCTACCCGGCCGCCGTAGCCCACAAAGGCTATGGCCCGGGTTTTTTCGTTGATCTTCCCCTCCACGTCCCGCGGATCCAGACACAGGTATTCGTCCACATCGGCGAAGCGGGGCGTTAAGCCCTCGTACATAATGGCGTGGTTGGTGGAGACAAAGGTGATGGGGGTAGAAATAATCTCGTCTCCCTCCGCCCAGCCGAAGCGGCGCTTAAGGATGTTCACCGCCAGGTGAAGGCCGGAGGTGTTGGAGTTGAGGTAGCAGGCGTTGGCGTGGCCGGTGTAGGCCTTCCACTGGTTTTCAAATTCAACGGTTTTGAAGCCGGAGCCGGTCCAGCCTGCTTCCAGGCACTGGCGCACCTGCTCCAGGCACTCGTCGATATGGAATTTCGGTTTTAAGACTTGAATGGTGGCCATAGGGCATCTGTCCTTTCTGCTTGGCCGGGGCCAAGGGAGTCCGTCTGGATTCTATTCTAGCGCAGACGGTGGGAAAAAGCAAGATTTCCGGCGAAATTAGCCCTGCCGCTTCAGAAGCCGTTTGATAAGCTGCTTCAGATAGTGGATCTGGAAATAGTGATACCACCGGTAGGGACGCTTCCGATCCAGGTATTCTCCGAAGAAGGCGCGGCCTGCCTGGAAGCCCTCCATAAAGGATTCCGTAAAGGGGGCATACCAGTCCGCCATGAACCAGTTATAGTGATACAGGTCTTCGTAGGCCTTGCTGTAGCGGACAAAGCAGCGCTTGAGGTAGCCCTTGGTGAGATAGCGGGAATCCGGGGGGGCGTAGCCGTTGTCCCGGGCGAACCGCTCCAGGCACTCGGTATAGCCCATGATGAAGGGGCCGACGAAATCTACGGTATAGACCGGAATGTTGGCGTCAATATTGGCCACTTTCAGCTGGCGCATCCGGTTCACGTCGGTCTGGTTGTCGTCGCTGATTACCGTGCGCTCCAGGATCTGGAGGGTCTGACCGTCCCGGGCAAAGAGCATGTTGTGGGGCAGAGAGCCGGATTGGGAGGCCACGATTTTGGCGCCGCGGATATAGTGAATCATACGATCCAGAGGCACCTTCTCCGGGTAGAGGATGGTGTAGCCGTTCTTTTCGAAGAAGTTGTCCAAGGTCTCCATGCCGAACTCAAATTGCAGTCCCTTTTTGAACTGGCTCCGGCTGAAATAAATTTTCTCCGGAGTGTCCCAGTCCGGCTGGGGGACGACATTGTCCGCAACGGCGTCGAAGACCTTCAGAAGCTTGGGGGTATAGGCCTTGCGCATGTGAATGCCCAGCTCCGGCACAAGGACCTGACGGTAGGTGGTGGGACGGTTGATGATCTCCAGCTTGTCCCAGATCTTCAGGAGCCGGAAGAATTCCCGATAGTTGCCGGTGATTTCCCGCTGCTCGCCTTCCTTTAAAAAGAAGACGTATTTATCAACCGTCTCGTCCTGCTCCAGGAAGTACCACAGCCGGGTGACGGCTTCAATAAGGAAATGGCCCCAGTGGTTCACCAGGAAGCCGCAGTAGACCACCGTTTCATCCCGGTATTCGGGCTTGTCAAAGGGGTAGGCAAATTCCACCCGCCCGGGGATGGCGGACATGGGAACGTAGCTGCCGTCGCGATCCACTACGCCGCCGTTGCCGAACAGGAGGCCGGCCTGGGGACGCAGGGGGAGGATGGTGGCGTTGCTGCCCCGCCAAACGGCGGGATCTTCCCGCACCTCCACCGGGTCGTCATACCACCGCTTCAGGGCGGCGGCTTTTATGGGGCGCAGGTAACTGTAATTGATTTGATGCATGGCGGTTTCTCCTTATCCATCACGTGGGAGGTTGCCGAAACAGGAAAAAACCGCCAGCCGCGAAACGCGGATGGCGGTTTTTGGCAGGGGCACAAGGACTTGAACCCTGAGCCTACGGTTTTGGAGACCGCCGCTCTACCAATTGAGCTATACCCCTATATAGAAAGGCGAAGGCCTGAATCAGCTGGTGGGCCTTCAGGGATTCGAACCCGGGACGATCCGGTTATGAGCCGGAGGCTCTAACCAACTGAGCTAAAGGCCCATGTAACAGGGAAAACGTGGGCGCGAAGCATCACCACGGGGCATATTATAGCATCGATTCCGGATGCTGTCAAGGGATTTCTTCGGGAAAAATCCGGCGCCCTTGTCCACAGGCAAGGGCGCCGGAGGAGCGCGTTAGGGAACCTCTGACTAAATCGACAAGAGCTGATGTCGAGAGATTTTGGCACAGCCGAAAGTTCAAAAAGTGGAGGAATACTGTATGTATTTCCCACTTTTTGAACTGTACGGATGGGGCAAAAGATCCGGCATTCAGCCGAAGACGATTTATTCAGAGGTTCCTTAGAATCCTCTGATTCAGCGCTTGCTGATTTCATCAGAGGTTCCCTTATAATCGTGCCTGCTGAATCAGCCGCTTTCCGCGGCTGATTCCCCGCCCCAGGCGGGAAATTGAAAAAACGGCTCTTTCCAACCGTTTTTTTCCATTCAGGCGCGTAGCAATGTGTATTTTGGATGATGCGGCGCACCGCGTCATCCAAACAGGCGCAAGGTTTTTCTGCCTTTCAGCGAAAAACCTTGCGCCGGAACAACGCAAAAAAGTCCGGAAAGCCTTGTATTACAAGGACTTTTGCGTTGTTCAGTACACATTATAATAGTCGGTGTCCAGGATCAGGTTGTTGATCCGGACGAAGGTTTCCACGGCTTGGGCCATTTCCGTCATCAGCTCCTGGCTTACCTGGGTGGTTCCCCCGCTGAGGGAGAGCAGCTCCCCGGCGGCGGCGTCGTAGGCGACGTCCTGGGCGATCCAGCTGCCGTCGGTGAAGGGAACCCAGCCCTGGTAATCCGGGTCAAAGGCATCGTGGCCGATGTAGGAATAGGGGCTGTCCACGCCCAAAAGATTCAGCACGGTGGGCAGAAGGTCGGAGGTGTTCAGGAGCTTGTCTACCTGCTGTCCCTCCAGACCCGGACTCCAGATGAAGCAGGGGGTCTTCTCCAGCAGCAGGGTTTGCTCCACTCCGGACAGAGCCAGCAGGGATTCCTCATCCTTATAGCCGTAGGTATAGTGGTCGGTCACGGCGACGATCACCGTATCCTCCAGCTGCCCGGTCTGCTCCAGTTCCTCCAGCATCCGGGCGAAGAAATCATCCACCAGCCGGGCCTTTAGATAGGCGCAGTCGGTCTCCTCGTTGCCGGTGAGGCCCCGGTACTGGGGGTACTTCTTTAGGCCCCAGTAGCTGAGCACCTCATTATATTTATAGCTTAAGTGGGCGGAGCGGGTAATGACAAAGTTCAGCTTCTTTCCTTCCCGGAAAAAGCTTTCCCACAAGGCTTCGTTGTCGAACAGCAGCTGATCGTCATACAGCGCGTCAGATTCCGGATCCACATAGTCCTGGTAGGACAGGTAGGCCTCGTAGCCCATGGCGGGGGAGAAGACCCCCCGGGAATAGAAGGACGGGTCGTTATAGTGGTAGGTCAGGGTAGAGTAGCCCTCCCGGCGCAGCAGGTTTGCCAGAGACTGCCGGTAGGTATTGGTCACGTAGTCAAAGGCGTAGCCCCCTTGACTGCTTAAGTAGGAACCGGTGTTGATGCAGAACTCCGTATTGAAGGTACGCACGCCGCCGTATCCGGGGGTATAGAACCGGGTGAAGTTGATCCCCTCCGCCATGAGCCGGGTCAGGGTGGGGGTGTGCTCCCCAATCATCCAGTCGTCCATGGATTCCATGAGCACCAGCACCACGTTTTTCCCTTCCAGCGCGCCGGTCATTTCATTGTCCTCGGCGGACTCCTGGGCGGCGAAATAGTCCGCCACCTCCTGGCGCTGGGACTGCTGCTGAAAATAGTAGGCAGGGGTGATGGGGAAAAGGTAGTTGGCGTATACATCCTTCAAAGCGGTCTGGAAGATGCCGCAGACCTGGTAGAGCCGGTAGGCGTTGAACATATTCACATAGGCCGCCTCCTGGGATTGGGCGCGGCCGTAATCGGAGCCGGCATAGCGCACCTGACTGTCCCGGGAGAACACCGCATAGGGCAGGAAGGCGGCGCCCAGGGCGCACACCGCCGCCACGGCTCCGGCCAGGAACCGCGTTTTCCAGCCCCGCTTCTGGGGCGGGAACCGGCGCAGGATCCCCACGCCCAGGCCCAGCAGGGCCAGCGTTGACAGCCACCACTCCGGGGGGTAGCTGATGAGCACGGAAAAATAGTCAGAGCCTTCCGAGGCGTACCGGAAGTCGGAGATCCACAGCATTTCCTGAAACAGCAGATAATATCCGGTCTGCACCACGGCGTAGGTGGCCCAGAGGAAGTAAAGGACGCCGTAGGCGATGGTGCCTGCCCGGCCGGGGAGCAGCCGCGTCAGGCCCGTCAGAAGACAGGCCCAGATCAGGCCAAAGGCCAGAGGCCAGCAGTTCAGGGAGCTTTCTCCATCTCCCGGCTCCAGCAGAAAGACGAAGGCAAACACTTCAATGAGAAAGAATGAGAGGGGCAGCAGAAGAAAAGGAACAGCCTTCTTCCTGCGCCGTGGCTTCAGAGAGCTTGCGGACGCAAGAGTATCCATGGGGGACTCCTTCCAGAACAGAACATGGGGACTGGTTTCTGGCCCCATGTTGGGATTTTGTCGGCATTATACCATACATTTCTGACCGGCGCAACGAAAGAGCGGGGAAAATTAGTATTTTTCACAAAAAGTTTATTTTCCTCTTGTAAAATCTACCCAATTGCCGTATACTAATCTATATTTTCAGCAAGGAAAGAGGAATCCAGTATGGAACTGATCACCGTTCGTGAGCTGTTTAAGAACACGGATAAGTATGCCGGAGCCGAGATCGAGGTAGGCGGCTGGGTGCGCAACCGCCGGGGAAGCAAGCAGTTTGGCTTCATCGTCCTCAATGACGGTACTTATTTCACCCCCGTTCAGGTGGTATATAACGATACCCTGCCCAATTTTCAGGAGATTGCCAAGATCAACATCGGCGCGGCCCTGATCGTCAAAGGCACCCTGGTGCTGACCCCCGAGGCCAAGCAGCCCTTTGAGCTTCAGGCCTCCGCCATCACCGTGGAAGGCCCCTCCACCGGAGACTATCCCCTCCAGCCCAAGCGCCACTCCATGGAGTTTCTGCGGACCATCACCCACCTGCGGCCCAGAACCAACACCTTCCAGGCGGTGTTCCGGGTGCGGAGCCTGGCGGCCATGGCCATCCACCAGTTCTTCCAGGAGCGGGACTTTGTCTATGTCCACACCCCGCTGATCACCGGCTCCGACTGCGAGGGCGCGGGAGAAATGTTCCAGGTGACCACCCTGGATCTGAACAATGTGCCCAGGACGGAGGACGGCAAGGTGGACTTCTCCCAGGATTTCTACGGCAAGCCCACCAACCTGACGGTGTCCGGCCAGCTCAACGGCGAGACTTTCGCCATGGCTTTCCGGAACATCTACACCTTCGGCCCCACATTCCGGGCGGAGAACTCCAACACCACCCGTCACGCCGCGGAATTCTGGATGATCGAGCCGGAGATTGCCTTTGCCGACCTGTCCGACGATATGCGTCTGGCGGAGGATATGATTAAGTATATCATCTCTTATGTTCTGGAGCGTGCTCCCGAGGAGATGGCCTTCTTCAACGAGTTTATCGACAAGGGCCTGCTGGATCGGCTTCATAACGTGCTGAACAACGACTTCGGCCACATCACCTATACCGACGCCGTGGCTCTGCTGGAGCAGCACAACCACCGGTTCGAATACCCCGTCCACTGGGGCAGCGACTTGCAAACGGAGCATGAGCGCTACCTGACTGAGGTGGTGTTCCGGAAGCCTGTCTTCGTCACCGATTACCCCAAGGAGATCAAGGCCTTCTATATGAAGCTCAACCCCGACGGCAAGACCGTGGCGGCCATGGACTGCCTGGTGCCGGGGATCGGCGAGATCATCGGCGGCTCCCAGCGTGAGGACAATTATGATGTGCTGAAGGCCCGGATCGAGGAGCTGGGCATGAAGCCGGAGGATTATGACTTCTATATGGATCTGCGCAAGTACGGCTCCGCCCGGCATGCGGGCTTCGGCCTGGGCTTTGAGCGGTGCGTCATGTACCTGACCGGCATGGGCAACATCCGGGATGTGCTACCCTTCCCCAGAACCGTGGGCAACTGCGAACTGTAATAAAAAAGGAAAGGCGTTGTCTCAAAACGGAGTTTTGAGACAACGCCTTGTGCAAATCGTCCAATTTGGTGTTCCAAGTTGGACGATTTCCTCAAGAAGCCGGCCGGTTATGGAACATGCCGGCCCCTGCGCACCCCCGCCAAGCGTTCGCGCGTCTTTTCCATCGGCGCAATTTTGAGGCAACCTCCCCAAATGACATCCTCCGGCGCTTGGTCAGAGGTTCTTTAAGCTGTGAATCCAAGCAACATGCAGGCACTGAGCAAACGCGAACAGTGCAAGAAGCGGTGTCAACCGAAAATGAAAGGAGATAACCAATGAAAGTTACCCTGATCCAAGCCGCTCCCAACCCCATTGAGACCATTGCTCAGATTGCGAGTATCTGCTACGACAGTGACCCGACCAACCCCATGGGGCTGGTGAAGCACCTGTACCGCAACGGACACCACAGTGTCTTCGAGCATATCTACTTCACCTTTAAAATCGAAGGTATCTCTCGTGCCTGTTCTCACCAGCTGGTGAGACACCGCCACTGTAGCTTCACGCAGCGCAGTCAGCGTTACTGCTCCGAGGATGGTTTCGGCTTTGTGACCCCTCCTTCCGTCGAGAAGGTCAATTCCCGCGCAGACTATGAGGAGTACATGAAACAGGCGGAGGAGAACTACAACTACGCGCGGAAAGCCGGGATTCCCAACGAAGACGCAAGATTCCTGCTTCCCAATGCCTGTGAAACCTCTCTCTACCTGTCCTGTAATCTGCGTGAGCTGATTCACATGAGCAATGAGCGTCTGTGCCGCAGAGCGCAGTGAGAAATCCGAGAGCTGGTTCAGCAGATGGTCTGCCTTGCTCCGGCAGATCTGCGGTTCATGCTCGTTCCAAAGTGCAAGAGCGGACGCATTATCTGTCATGAAACGTGTGGAGGTGCTGAATAATGGATAGAATCAAAGAAAACGCCGACTTGGAACGTCTTTTGGGATTATTCGGGCGTTTTCTTTGGCCGGATCCGGCGCAGCAGGAAGAAGCCCAGCAGGCCCGCGGCCAGCAAAGCCAGAGGAATGAGCGGAGCCTTCCCCGAATTCGAAGAGGCGGCTATGTAAATGGAGGTGGGGCCGTCCGCTCCGCCGATGATCCCTACGCCCATGAGGCCCAAATTGCATAGATACCATCTGATCAGCATGGAAATCATGAGATAGATCCCGCTGACCGCCGCCAGGGCCAGACAGGCGAACCGCCAGGGACTTTTCCGGTAAGCGAAGTCCTTCATTTGTTTATTCAATTCCGCCGCGACGGCCTTGGGACTGCCCAGCTCCCGGCGGATCTCCTCGTCGGTCAGTCCGGCCTCCCGCCGGGCGGAAATGGCGCTTAAGAAATCACTCATCACCCGGGCTTTGATTTCCCGGGGCAGGTTCAGACGCCGCTCCACGGCGTTGACATAGCGCTTCATGTTGTTTTCTGCATCGGTCATTTGGTGTTCCCTCCTGTCAGTAGTGTGGAAACGGTTTCGCTGAATTCCGTCCAGAGGGCCTGCCGCCGGAGATCCTCCTGGATACCGGCCTGGGTGGCCTGGTAGATCTTTTTAGGCGTGGTTTTTCCGGCCCCCGGAGACCAGCTGGCGGCAATGAGGCCGTCGTCCTCCAGCCGGTAGAGGATTGGGTAAAGGGTGCCTTCCTTTAAATCGAAGCTGCCGCCGCTGTCCTCCCGCAGCCGGGACAGCAGCTCATAGCCGTAGGTGGGCCGCAGGCAGATCAGGTGGAGCACCAGCATCTCCAGCACACCCTTTTTCATCTCCCGGTCAAATCGGCTTTCCATAGATACCTCATTTTTGCAAAGTATTTAGTATTACTAAGTACTTATAGAATACTACAAAACACCTACCGTGTCAAGAGTAAAAGAAAAGCGGCTGCGGTGAAATTTTCGCAGCCGCTATGTAATGTCTGCTGAATCAGTCGTGATAACGACTGATTCACACACCGAAGGTGTGTAATTCCATAAAAGCGGCGCTTTTTAACCGCTTTTATGGAATTCAGACAGCAATCAATGGGTATCTTAGGAACCTCTGAATAAATCGTCTTCGGCTGAATGCCGGATCTTTTGCCCCATCCGTACAGTTCAAAAAGTGGGAAATACATACAGTATTCCTCCACTTTTTGAACTTTCGGCTGTGCCAAAATCTCTCGACATCAGCTCTTGTCGATTTAGTCAGAGGTTCCCTTATCCGGCATGGCGCACCATGCCGGATAAGTAGTGCAAGGTTTTTGCTCTAAAACGAGCAAAAACCTTGCACCCGAATAACACGAAAGGAAGCGGAAAGCCTTGGCTTTCAAGCTTTTTTGTATTATTCAGTACCCATTATGTACTTTTGTCAAACAGGATACGTTGCCGCCAGATCCTGGTAGAAGGCGAACATTTCTTCCTCGGTATCGAAGTTGGCTACATACATCTGATTGGCCATGGCTCCGGAGAGGGCCTCGGGGATCCGGCCCCACATGACCATCTTGTGGCCGTATTTCAGCATGACCTCGTAGTCATCCAGCTTATAGGGCTTGCCGTCCCGGCGGCCGAAGAAGGCGCAGTAGTGGTGATTTCCGGTGCCCTTGGTGTTGGTGTCGAAGGCCACCATATCCGCCCAGATCTTATACACGTCGGTCTCCTGGGAGTAGTTATACATTTCCGGGGTGAAGCCGCCGGCGGGGCGCATATTCACCTCCAGGCCCAGGATGTCGCCCTTCTTCCCCAAGTTCTCCTGATCCTCGTTGAGGATGAAGAACTCTAGGTGGATGAACCGGCTCTTGACGCCGAAGGCCTTCACCGTCCGCAGGCCGGCGTCCCGGATCTTCTCCGGCAGATCCTTGACCAGATAGTATACCGAGTCTCCGGCGTTGTTGACGATGTCCATCAGGGACAGGGGAGTGATGTTGCCGGATTCAAACAGCGGCTGTCCCTTGGAGTCGATGATGGCGTCGTAGGTCTGGACATAGCCGTTGACGAACTCCTCCATAATATAGACATTGTCGTCCTTGGTATCTATGAACCAGCGCACGTCATTGTCGTTGTGGAGCTTATAGGTGTTGCTGGCGCCTACGCCGTTGTCCGGCTTGACCACCACGGGATAGCCCACCGTGTTGGCAAACTCCACCGCGTCCTCGTAGCCCTCCACCAGGTGGTAGCGGGCGGTGGGGATCCCGGCCTTGGCATAGTATTCCTTCATGGCGGACTTGAACTTGATCTTGGCCATATCCTCGGTCTTGGGGCCGGTGCAGATGTTGAACTCGGTGCGCAGGGCGGCGTCCCGCATGAGCCAGTATTCATTGTTGGACTCCAGCCAGTGGATTTTGCCGTACTTAAAGGTGAAGAAGGCCACGGCCTTGAATACCTCGTCGTAGTTTTCCAGGCTGGTAACTTTGTAGTATTCATGGAGGGAGTCTTTCAGCTCCTGCATCAGCTCGTCATAGGGGCAGTCGCCGATGCCCAGAACCCGCATGCCGTTGTTCTTCAGCTCACGGCAGAATTTCCAGTAGGTCAGGGGAAAATTAGGGGAAATGAATACAAAGTTTTTCATGGGGCCTCTCTCCTTATATATGTAATTGGGTATATCCACGGGATTTCCCGGGAAATATTCCGTTCCAAGAAAACGAAAATCATGCGCCAACGCCTCGCTCCCGGGGGCGGCCGGCGCGGATACGCGAATATCCCTATGGACAAGCCGCCTTTCCGGCAGACAGGCCATAGATCCGCCTGGGGACGCTTTGTCAGCCCAGCAACCAGGGGACGTAGGTATCCACCATTTTATACCACCAGGGCCAGTCGTGATTGACATCCAGGCCCCAGTATTCAAACCGGGTGTGAATGCCCTTCTGGCAGCAGACCGTGTCCAGCCAGCGGGTGGAGGCCAGCAGCGGCTCCTCCCAGGCGCCCTGGCCGCAGACGATCAGAGATCTCTGGCTGTTGTACAGGGACTTGTAGTAGTGGTCGTCAGGCAGGTTCTGCAGGTACAGGCAGGGGCAGTTGTTGTATACCAAATCGTCGCAGTAGTCGCCGAAGAATTCCTGATTGTCATACAGTCCGGAGATGGCGAAGCAGCTGTCAAACAGATCCGGACGGCGGTAGTACAGGTTCGCCGCGTGCATAGCGCCCATGGAGCAGCCGAAGGTCAGGATCCCCTGGTCATAGCCGTTGGCAAGGCCCGCCAGGTGCTTGATGGTGGGCACCATTTCGTCTACCACATAGTGATACCATTTTTCATGATTTTCGATCCGCCAGCGCTTGTCGGCGTCCATGGAGGCCCAGGCCTCATTGTCGATGGTGTCGATGGAGAAGACCATGCACCGGCCTTCCTCGATCCACTTGGCCCAGTAGTCGATCATGTGAAAATCCTCAAAGTCCCAGAACCGGCCGGCCTGGCAGGGGATGAACAGCACCGGCTTCCCGCCCTGACCGTAGATCTTAAATTCCATATCCCGGTTCAGATGGCTGCTCCAGTGCTTCTCGTAGCGAATGTCCATAGTGTATCCTCTCCTCAATCCTTACTTCGGCTCAAAGGCCGAGACAATCCATAAATATGGGGATCTGCCGCTCCCAGGAGGCCTCGGAATGATCGCCTCCGGGGACGATGCGAAATGCCAGGTTCACCCGCTTGGTCAGCAGCAGGTGAGCGGTGGAAATCATGGATTCCTGAGTGGCGGCGTGATTGAACATCTCCAGCTCGCCGTAGTCCATGTAAATGGCGGTGTCCCGGCGAATGTGGGCCCGGGCCACCATCTCCAGCACCTTCCCCGGGCATACCCACAGGCTGGGGGACAGGCAGGCGCCCCGCTGGAAAATGTGGTTGTAGGTCGTTACCCCGTAAAGGGCCATCAGTCCGCCCATGGAAGATCCGGCGATGATGGTGTTCTTCCGGTCGGGCAGGGTGCGAAAGCGCTGGTCAATATAGGGCTTCAGGGTACTCACCATCCAGTTGAGCATGACGGAGCCTTTGCCCTTGATCTTGCCGTGCTCGGAGTTTTCATAGGTCATTGGGGCGTATTCCACCAGACGGCGGTTGCCCTGGTGGTTGCACTCCACGCCGACAATAATCAGCTCCTTGCCGCTTTCGAGCATGTATCTGTTCATGCCCCAGGACTTGCCGAAGGTGGCGTCCTCGTCAAAAAACACGTTGTGCCCGTCGAACATATACATTACGGGATAACGCCGCTGGGGCTGGGTTTCATAAGAGTCCGGCAGATAGACATAGGCCCGACGGGGAATGTCGCCGGAGAGTTTGGGGATGGTAACATCCCATTTGATGACCATTGCGGGGATCCCTCCAATAAACACCGGATTCTTGCCAAAGGAGAATCCGGTTTTTCTACGGTTTGTGAAAGCAATTTTCAGATATGCCCTAGTATAGCGCCTGCTGAATCAGCCGCTTTCCGCGACTGATTCCCCGCCACAGGCGGGAAATTGAAAAAACGGCTCTTTTCAACCGTTTTTTTCAATTCAGGCGCGTATCCATGTGTATTTTGGATGATGCGGCGCACCGCATCATCCAAACAGGTGCAAGGTTTTTTCGCTGAAAGGCGGAAAAATCTTGCACCGGAACAACGCAAAAAAGTCCGGAAAGCCTTGGCTTGCAAGGACTTTTTCGTTGTGCCGTACACATTAT
>CALWXQ010000049.1 GCA_944385545.1 uncultured Oscillospiraceae bacterium
GACAGACAGACAGACAGACAGACAGACAGACAGACAGACAGACAGACAGACAGACAGACAGACAGACAGACAGACAGGATAAGTCTGTCCCAGACTGCCGAAAAAGTCCAGCTCATGCTGGGCTTTTTCTCATAGCTATGGTAGAATAACCACGGGTGATGCAAGATGCTAGAACGTGGAAAAATGGAGCGCGGCGTGTTTGAGATTGTGGACACCGAGAGTTTGGTGCCTGCGGATCATCTGTTGCGCAAGATTGATGCAGCGGTAGACTTTCATAAGATATACGACATGGTAGAGCCGTTGTACTGTGCAGGGCGGACATGAATGGTGGAAGTATGTGTATGACGAGTATTACGACTGCATCCTGTGCCCCGAGAACCAGGTGCTGAAATACAGCACCACCACCACCCGGGAAGGATACCGGCAATATAAGAGTGGCCCCAAAATCTGTGCCAACTGTCCCACCAGGCATCTATGCACAAAGAGCAAGGACTTCGTCAAGACGGTGCAGCGGCATATCTGGAAAGGCTACGAGGAGCTGGCGGAAGATATTCGGCACACACCGATCTACCAGCGGCTGTACAAGGCCCGGAAGGAAACGATTGAACGGGTCTTTGCAGACGCCAAGGAGCGGCATGGAATGAGATACACCCGATACAGAGGCTTGGCCCAGGTAACGAACTGGGTGAAGCTTAAATTTGCTGCCATGAATCTGAAAAAGTTCGCAAACAGACTGTGGAAGGATACCCGCCCCAGTCTTTTTTATGAGATAATTACCCTGATTTTCCCAAATTGCAGACAAAACCCCAGTTTCGCTTGACACAAAACTGGGGTTTATCGACGGCCTGAGACAGACAGGATAAGTCTGTCCATTTCTGCTGGGCTGAACCAGATACATAACCAACCCTGCTTCGCCGGCGCTTCCGGCGGGGCGGGGTTTTCGTGTTTTTTGAAAGGAAGGATGGGTATATGAAACGAATTGCAAGGGCATCACCCCCAGCGATACCGCCCAAACCCTCACGGTGAAATACGGCGGCAACGGCATGCTGAGCGACGGCTCCGCCACGGTGCAGATCACCCTGAACAAAAAGTCCGTCACCCCTGCCTTAAGCGGCACCACCACCAAGGAATATGACGGCACCACCAATGCCCCGAATGGTCTGACCCTCAGCCTGAGCGGCGTGGTAGGCAATGACAGCGTGACAGTCCAGGCCACCGGCATCACCTACAACGATGCGTCTGTTGGCACAGGCAAGACCATCACCGCCACCGGCATCACCCTGGGCGGCGGCCACGCAGCCTATTACACGCTGTCCAATACCACGGCCACCGCCACCGGCTCCATCACCCGGGCTTCCCAGAAGGCTCCGGAGACCGCTCCCAGGCTGTCCCGGCGGAACAACACCACCATCGTCCTGCGCAGTGTGGGGAAAAGTCCCGACACCGGAGCCGGGGTGGAGTACGGCATCTCCTACGACGGGGGCAAGACCTGGCACTGGCAGGACAGCCGCACCTTCGACGATTTGAAGGCGAACACCACCTACCATTTCGCCCTGCGCTATGAGCAGACAGAAGTTTACGAGGCCTCCGGGATCAGCGAGATCGTGAGCATCAAGACCAACAAAACCGCCGATTTCAACCCCTGGACGGGGGACAACATCCGGATGGTGGTCACGGTCATGCTCCTGTCCCTAGCCGCTCTAGCCGCCATCGCCATTTGGCGGATTGTAAAGCGGAAGAAGAAATAACCATAACGCGCCAGCCGATCAAAACCGGCTGGCGCGTTGTTTTCCAAGGGACTTCCGGATCACAGCAGGCCGAAGGGGCGGCCGGAGAGGGCGGCGGTAAGCTCCTGGAGGGTGGCGCAGGGGGCCATGGCGCAGACTGCGGCCATGGTCTGCACGCTGCGCAGATACTGCCACTTCCGCTGGGGGATGGGATTGAGCCAGATCACCCGGCCTGCCTGGCGCTGGGCTTCCAGCAGGGCCTGGACTGCCCGGTTCTGGTCGATGGTTTTGCTGTCGGACAGGATCAGCAGCGTGGTGGACTGCCCCAGCACCGGCGGGCGGCTGGCGCACAGATGGGTCAGGGCCGCGCCCAGATCCGTGCCACGGCCGTAGACCCCGGACTGACGGACATAGTCCCGGAACAGATCCATATTTTCCAGCCGGAAGGGATCCGCCTCCACCACCGTTTCGGAAAACAGGAACACCCGGGAGCTGTCCGAAGCCTGGTTCAGGCTCTGGATGAACCGCAGGGCAAATTCGGAAAACTGCATCATAGACCCGGATACGTCGCACAGGATCACCAGATGCTTCTTCCGGCCCCGCTTGCGCCGGTAGCGCAGGCGGTGGAAGCTGCCGCCGGTCTCCAGTCCCAGGCGGATGGTGCGCCGGAAGTCCAGCTTGCCGGTATGGGCCTGGGCACGGCGGCGGGCGGAGAGGGAGGCGTTGACCTGCCGGGCTACCGTCTGTAAAATGGCTACGGCCCGGGGAATCTCCGTATCCTTGAATTGGGAAATGTCCCGGTACATCAGGCCGATGTCCGGATCCGCCGCCTCGCCTCCCAGGCCCGCGTCCTCCAGGAGCATTTGCTGCTCCAGAATGGCCCGGGTGAATACGGAGTGGATGAACTCGCCGTAGAGCTTGGGATTGCGCTCTGCCGTCTGGCGGTACTTGTCCAGGAAGCCTGTGAGCCGCTGCCGGGCCTCGTCGGGCATGGAGGCGTAGGCCCGGCGCTGCTGCTCCGTCAGATCCAGGGGCTTGCCGTTGAGGTTCAGCAGCTCCTCCGCCTCCCGGCGGCGCCGCTCCAGGGCTTGCCGCTCCTCCAGCCGGGCCTTGGCCTGGGCCTCCATGGCCTCCCGGGAGAGGAAAAAGCCGTCAAAGCACTTCCCAAACACCAGCTGCTCCTCCCGGGATTTGGCGTAGACCGTGCACAGGGCGGTTTTCACCCGCTCCCGATCCTCCAGACCTACCAGGATCAGCACCCGGGCGGCGTCCGCCGTCTCCGCCGGGCCTACGGCCAGCCCCTCCCGGGCCAGCTGCCGGGAGAAGGCGGAGAGCTTGCGCAAATAGACCTGGGGATCGTTCATTGTCCGCACCTGCCGCAGTGACCGTCCGGCTCCTGCCGGGCCAGAGCGGCCAGATCCTCGTTGTTCTTCAGCAAAAAGCCGCCGGTTTTCACCAGCACGTCCGGGGTCAGCTCCCGGATGCCCAGGGCCTCCAACGCCGCCGCCCAGTCCAGGGTTTCGGCGATGGAGGGCTTTTTCAATATGGTCTGGCTGCTGCGGAGCTTCTGCACCGCCGTGGCGACCTGAACACACAGCCGGTCGTCCACATGAGGCAGCTTCCCCCGGAGGATGGCCAGTTCCTTGTCCAGGCTGGGATAGTCGATGTACAGATAGGCGCACCGCCGCCGCAGGGCCTCGGACAAGGGCCTGGCCCGGTTGGAGGTGAGCACCACCAGGGGGATCGACCGGGCCTTTACCGTGCCGATCTCGGGAATGGTCACCTGCATTTCCGACAGCAGCTCCAGCAGGAAGGCCTCAAATTCCTCGTCGGCCTTGTCGATCTCGTCAATGAGAAGCACCACCGGCTTTTCCGACCGGATGGAGCGCAGCAGCGGCCGCTCCAGCAGATATTCATCGCTGAACAGCTGACGGGTCTGGGCCTCGCTGCCGGCCTCCCGGCTGATCTGGATGGCCAGGAGCTGCTTTTGGTAGTTCCACTCGTACAGGGCCTTGCTCTCGTCCAGGCCCTCGTAGCATTGCAACCGCACCAGATCCCGATCCAAAGCGGCGGCCATGACCTTAGCCACCTCGGTTTTGCCCACGCCGGCGGCCCCTTCGATGAGCAGGGGCCGCCCCAGGGCCAGGGCCACATAGAGCACCGTAGCCAGGGTTTCGTCATACACGTAATGGGCTTCGTCCATTTTTTCCTTCAGTTCTTCCAGGGTCATAACAGTCTCCTTCTTTGCCGCAATGGCATTTTTTCTATTACGTGCTTATCGACTTAACACAGCCTGCGGCCCTGCGGGCCGCCTTGGCTCGCCCCTTGGGGTAAGCGAAGCGCAGTCGCGGGAGTGAATGACACCATAAGTGGGGTGTCAGAGCCGCGACCGGGCCCGCCGCAGCGGGCAGCTGTCGCAAATCTCCGATTTGCGACTGAGAGGGGGGCGGGGAGCACCCGGTTCTATCTGAGCACTGGAGAAAAACGTACTGCGGTATCGACCTCTCAGTCAAAAATCAAAGATTTTTGCCAGCTCCCCTTGTGAAGGGGAGCCAAGGGGCGCGAAGGTTTCTGAGCCGGTACGCGTCCTCCGCAATTTCTGCTGTTTAAACTCGATAAGCATTTTCTATTATACCGGAACAGGCAGGGGAAAGGCAAGCCTAACTTTCACGCCGTGCTTGCCAACCGGGGACATCTGTGCTACAATGCTGCCATAGGAGGTCGTTATGAAGCTGCATGTGTCGATGGGGATCCTTCCTTGGATCATGGTGGGGATCCTGGGCCTGATGGCCTTTGTTTTGAAATTCTGCGTCCCGGGGTACAGCTTTTCCGCGCTGGTGTGCTGCTGTCTGGCGGGAATCATCCTGTTCTATACCGTCACAGGGCTGTTGCGGCCCCGGTTTCCCGGGGCTGTGGGCTGGATCCGAAGGATCTTCACCGGGTGCCTGGCGGCAGGGATCCTGGTAGTGGCGGTCACCGAGGCGGTGATCATCCGCGCCAGCTTCGGCACCCCGGACAAAACCCCGCAATACATGGTGGTGCTGGGGGCCAAGGTGCGCCAGGACGGTCCCTCCATATCCCTGTGGGATCGGATCTATGCCGCGGCGGAATACCTGGAGGAGAATCCCGGCGTCATTGCCGTGCTTTCCGGCGGGCAGGGCAAGGACGAGCCCATGTCCGAGGCCCAAGCCATGTACCAGGAGCTTGTGATGCTGGGGGTGGATCCCCAGCGGCTGTGGCTGGAGGAGCAGGCTACCTCCACCTGGGAGAATCTGAACTTCAGCCTGGAGCTGATCCAGGAGAAAACCGGGGAGCGGCCCCAGACCCTGGGCGTGCTCTCCAGCGAGTACCACCTGTTCCGGGCGAGCCTGTTCACCAAGGCCTGCGGCGTGGAATTCGTGGGCATTCCCGCCCAAACCTCCCGGCTGTCTCAGAAGATCAACCACTTTATGCGGGAGGTGGCGGGGGTTTGGCACTACCTGCTCCTGGGCGGGCGGTATCAGTAGAAATAAGGCCTGCCTCAAATTCGAGAAAACGCATAGAAAATAAGCGCGGCTGGATTCCCTTGCTTTTGGGAATCCAGCCGTTTTTGCGATTTGTTGGGCGATTCTTTCCCTTTGAGAATGAACAGGCTCAGGCCATTTCCAGGGCCAGCTGCTTGCCGCCCAGGATGTGGAAGTGAAGGTGCCCCACCGTCTGGCCCGCGTGGGGGCCGCAGTTGCTCACCACCCGATAGCCGCCCTCCAGACCTTCGGCCCGGGCGATGACGGGGATCACCTCAAATATGTGGGCGATCACGGCGCTGTTGTCCCCGTTGACGCCGTTGCAGTCGGAAATGTGGGCCTTGGGCACCACCAGAATGTGGACGGGAGCCTGGGGCGCGATGTCCCGGAAGGCGTAGACCGTCTCGTCTTCGTAGACCTTGGAAGAAGGGATGGCTCCCGCGATGATCTTGCAGAATAAGCAGTCCGTCATAAGGATTTCCTCCCACGATGAAAGTTCACGGCCGTTACAGGCCAAACACGTGTACGCCGGTCAGGCTCACCACGCCCATGATGATCCCGGCCAGGATCACCCCCAGGCACACGGAAACGGTGGTGGACTTCAGCCCCATGTCCAGGAAGGAGGCGGCCAGGGTGCCTGTCCAGGCTCCGGTGCCGGGCAGGGGGATGCCCACAAATATGGTCAGGGCCAGAAACAGGCCCCGGCGTCCGGCGCTTTCGGTCAGCTTTCTGCCGCTTTTTTCCCCTTTTTCCACGCAGTAGGTGAAGAATTTGCCGATATATTTCTTGTCCTTGCCCCACATGAGCACCTTCCGGGCGAACAGATAGATGATCGGTACCGGAAGCATATTGCCCAGGACGCACACCACCAGGGCGGTGAAATAATCCAGACCCATGCCCACGGCAAAAGGCACGCCCCCCCGCAGCTCAATCAGCGGAACCATGGACACCAGAAAGCAAAACAGATATTTTTTTAACATTCCCGTTCTCCTGTGCAGCAGTTTCAGGGGTATTGTACCACACAAACTTCCGACGTACAAGGGAAAGGGAAAAGTTATTTCTTAATTTTCGGTTAAAATCAGGGGAAAAGTACCGCTTCCGCCGGAAAAAGGGGCCGTCTCAAAACGAAGGCGCTTTGAGACGGCCCGGGATTGCGCGATTGCTTCCGCCGTTACACCATGGCGGCGGTAATGATGGCCATCTTGTAGACCTCGTCGGCGTTGCAGCCCCGGGACAGGTCGTTGATGGGGGCGGCCAGACCCTGGAGAATGGGGCCGTAGGCCTCAAAGCCGCCCAGACGCTGGGCGATCTTGTAGCCGATGTTGCCCGCTTCGATGGTGGGGAAGATGAAGGTGTTGGCGTAGCCCGCCACGGAAGAGCCGGGGAATTTCAGCTGGCCGACCTCGGGAGCCACGGCGGCGTCGAACTGCATCTCGCCGTCGATGAGCAGATCGGGGGCCATTTCCTTGGCGACTATGGTGGCGTCGTGGCTGAGCTTGACGGTGCCGCCCTTGCCGGAGCCGTTGGTGGAGAAGCTGAGCATGGCCACCTTGGGATCGATGCCGAAGACCTTGGCGGTGTTGGCGGTCTCAATGGCTACCTCCGCCAGCTTCTGGGCGGCGGAGAGGGTGACGTTGCCATCCTTATCCACGGAGTCCTCGTAGCTTAGGTTGATGGCGCAGTCGCCCATGGCCAGCTTTTCCTCGCCCCGAACCAGGATGAAGCAGGAGGACACCAGGTGAGCGCCCTTTTTGGTCTTCACCAGCTGCAAAGCGGGACGGACGGTGTCGGCGGTGGAGTAGGTAGCGCCGCCCAGCAGGGAATCGGCATAGCCCATCTTCACCAGCATGGTACCGAAATAGTTGCCCTTGGACAGGGCGGCCCGGCATTCCTCAGGGGACATCTTGCCCTTGCGCAGCTGCACCATCTGGGCGACCATCTCGTCCATACCTTCATAGGTCAGCGGGTCGATGATCTGCACGCCCTCAATGTTGAAACCGCCCTTGGCGGCGTTGGCCTTCACAGTTTCCACGTTGCCGATGAGAATGGGGGTCAGGAAGCCGCCCTCCACCAGACGGGCGGTGGCTTCCAGGATGCGGGCGTCATGGCCCTCGGTAAACACGATCTTGCGAGGATTCGCCTTCAGAGTCTCAATCATTGCGTTGAACATGGGAATCATTCCTCCATTTACCGGGCCGCGGCCCGTAATATGATACTCTAATTATAGCCCACAACCATTCCTGACGCAACCCCTTTTTCACCGGTTTTCCGGTTTTTTCCGGAAATGGGCCGCCGGATCGCCGGTTTCTCCTCGAAAGAGACGCCGCCCGCCGGAAGACAATTTTGGGCAATGTGATGAAAAAGTTTTCCAAAAACCGGAAATTCCCCTTGCCTTTTGTACGAATTACCTGTATAATGAAGATGCATTATTATGGTTTGAGAGGAGCGAGGCGCTTGGGCGAGATTTTTGGGATCCTGTCCGGTAAGGGCGGGACCGGCAAAACCTCCCTGTGCGCGGGGATCGCCACCGCCTTAGCTGAGCAGGGGTATCAGGTGCTGTGCGTGGACTGCGATGTGGGTCTGCGGAACCTGGATATTTCCCTGGGCATGAGCGACAGCGGCGGGCTATCCTTCCTGGATGTGAGCGAAGGGGGCTACCCCCTGTCCCAGGCCGCCGTCCACCCGGAGTATCCCACCCTGCGCTTTCTCACCGCGCCTATGAACCGGCCTGTGGGGCGGATCGATCCGAAGAAATTCTCCGACATGCTCCGCCTGGCCCGGTGGGACTATGACTATGTGTTCCTGGACGCGCCGGCAGGGGTGGATGCGGGCTTCTGTCTGGTCAGCTCCGCCGCCAGCCGGTTCCTGCTGGTCACCGGCTCCGGCCCCGCTGCCATTCGGGACGCTGCCCGGGTGGGCCAGCTGCTGGAGCTGCGGGGCAAGCGGGACGTGCGCCTGGTGGTCAACCGGGTGAACAAGGCCCTGCTTTCCACCCAGCGGCTGACCATTGATGATGTGATGGATACCGCCGGGCTTCCCCTGGCGGGGATCGTACCGGAAGATACCGGGGTGACCGTAGCCGCTTCCTTTGGCAGGCCCTTGCTGCTGTATTCCGGACGCAGTCCAGCTGCCGCCGCGTACCGCCGCATCGCCAGAAGGATCCAAGGCTTCCCCGTCCCCATAAAATTGCGCTGAAATCCCGGATACCGCTATAGTTTGAGATCGGATACATTACGAAGAGGGAGTGACCGCTGTGAACATCGCGTTTTTGGCCCATGACAAGAAGAAAGAACTCATGGTTCAATTTTGTACCGCCTATAAGAGCGTCCTGCTGAAGCATAATCTCTTTGCCACCGCCACCACCGGACGTCTGATCGTGGACAATACCGGCCTGCCCATCACCCTGCTGCTGTCCCATAAGCAGGGCGGCCACCAGCAGATCAACGCCCGTATCGCATATAACGAGATCGACCTGGTTCTGCTGTTTACCGACCCCAACACCACCAACCCCTGGGATGACAGCCAGATGATCGAGACAATCCGCCACTGCGACAAGCACAATGTGCCCATTGCCACCAACCTGGCCAGCGCGGAAATGCTGATTATGAGCCTCCAGCGGGGCGACCTGGACTGGAGAGAAATGCTGCGCGCCAAGCCCAGATTCTGACATCCCACAGATATTTCAGCCGCCTGCCTGCGGCAGGCGGCTGCTTCTGTCTGCGCCAGGCGGCTGTGTTTGCCTGCGGCATGACGCGACATTGCTATATAGATATATAAGGAGTGCGATCCTATGGAGATCATCAAGCCCCGGACCCTGTCCGGCTTTATGGAGCTGCTGCCGGACAAGCAGCTGCGTTTTGAGAAAATGGCCCAGATCCTGCGCCAGACCTATTCCGCTTACGGCTTTGCTCCCCTGGACACCCCCATCATTGAGGATGCCCGGATCCTGCTGGCCAAGGGCGGCGGCGAGACGGAGAAGCAGATCTACCGCTTCCAGAAGGGGGACAGCGACCTGGCCTTGCGCTTTGACCTGACAGTGCCTCTGGCCAAGTACGTGGCCCTGCACTATAACGAACTGGCCTTCCCCTTCCGCCGGTTCCAGATTGGCAAGGTTTACCGGGGAGAGCGGGCCCAGCGGGGCCGGTTCCGGGAGTTTTACCAGGCGGACATTGACATCATCGGCGACGGAAAGCTGGACATCCTCAACGAGGCGGAGATTCCGGCCATTATTTACAAGGTTTTCCGGGGCTTCGGTCTGCGCCGGTTCCAGATCCGGGTGAACAACCGCAAGGTGCTCAACGGCTTTTACGCCATGGAGGGCCTGAGCGCCCAAAGCGGCGAGATTATGCGCACCGTGGATAAGCTGGATAAGATCGGCCCGGAGAAGGTGGGCCGGATCCTGATAGATGACTGCGGCCTGACCCAGGCCCAGGCGGACAGCATTCTAGCCTTCATCGCCATCCGGGGTACCAATGCCCAGGTTCTCGCCGCCCTGGAGGGCTATGCCGGACGCAGTGAGCTGTTTGACCAGGGCCTTGCCGAGTTGAAGGCCGTTACCGCCAACCTGGCCGCCTTCGGCGTGCCGGAGGAGAACTTTGCTCTGGATTTGACCATTGCCCGGGGCCTGGACTACTACACCGGCACGGTGTACGAGACCATGCTGCTGGATCATCCCGAGATCGGCTCGGTGTGCTCCGGAGGCCGTTATGACAATCTGGCGGGCTATTATATTGATAAGCCCCTGCCCGGTGTGGGCATCTCCATCGGCCTGACCAGGCTGTTCTACGTCCTGGATGAGCAGGGCCTGCTGAATCCCGACCTGCCTTCCGCCCCTGCCGACGCCCTGGTGCTGCCGATGACCCAGGATCCCGGCCCGGCCATTGCCCTGGCGGAGACACTCCGGGGAGCGGGGCTGCGGGTGCAGCTCTACGGCGAGCAGAAGAAATTCAAGCAGAAGATGGCCTATGCCGACAAGCTGGGCGTGCCCTTTGCGGTGCTCCTGGGCGAGGACGAGATTGCCGATGGGGTTTGCTCCGTCAAGGACATGGGCAGCGGCCAGCAGATCAAGCTCACTCCTCAGGCCGCTGCGGAGCACATCCGCGCCGCCCTCACCGCCGGGGAATGCCCGGTGATTCTGGAGGCCTGATTCCACAACAAAAGCGCCCCGGAAGCTTCTTTGGAAAGCTTCCGGGGCGCTTTTTTCAGGTGGATGGCATGTTTAGGCAGCGACCTCCTCCACCTGAGGCTCCTGGATCCGGGCGATGACAGCCATGGCGGTGAGAAACAGCACACAGCTGAAGGCGAAAGGGAGCCGGCGATCCAGACTGGACAGCCAGCCGGCGAGGTAGCCGAAGGGGGAGGACAGGGCGGTGATGGAGGCGATAACCAGGGCATTGAGCCTGGCTCGCTCCTGAACGTTGAGGTTGAGCTGGAGCAGGGCATCCTTGCGGGGGGTGACCAGGGCGGCGGCCACCGCGGCCAGGAGCACATACAGCAGCACCGGCCCAAGCCGTCCGGGAGGGGAGAGAATCAACGTCAGTGCGGCGGCACTGTACAGCCCCAGGCCGATCCACAGGGGGATCCGGAATTTCAGAGCGTTCAGCCGGGACTGAAGCAGCACCATGAAGGTCAGCATGACGGCGGCGTTCAAAATGGGAAACAGGGACAGGAACGTCTCCGAAAGCCCCAGCCGCTGGGTGACATAGAGACTGAAGAAGTTGGTGCTGACCATGCCGGAAACGGACAGGAGGGCGCAGACCGCAACGGATTTCAGGGCGTTCCTGTCCTTCAGCAGCAGGGGGATCAGCTGGCGGTATTGCCCCAGCATCTGGAACACGGACACGCCTCTGGTCTGGGCCAGACGCACGGCGCCCTGCCCGGTCTCCCGGCAGAAGCGAAAGGTAATCAGGGTCTTCAAGGCCATGGTCACGGCAAACAGGAGGTACAGCCCCCGCACTACCGGCACCACGGAATGGGCGTTGACCAGCAGACCGGACAGGGGGGCGAAAAAGATGGCTGCCAGACCTCCGATATTCACCAGGGTGTACATGTTCACCAGATCCTCCCGGCGGGCGTCCTCAATGAACAGGCAGAACCAGGCGGTCTGGTTGATCTGCTCAAAGCAGTTGAGAACGGCGGCGGCCAGGAACAGCCAGAAATTGTCGGATACCGCCCATACCAGGCAGGCCAGGGACCAGCCGAAAAAGTCGCCCAGCATGGTGGTGACCTTCCGGCCCAGTTTGTCGGTGAGAATGCCGCCCAGAAAGGCGAACAGCACCTGCACCGCCATGGTCACCGAGAGGATCAGGCCGATCTGAACGTCGGTGATGCCCTGGGTGTACATATAAAGGGTGGCGTAGGGGGCAATGAGGTTGTAGGGAATGCCCCAAAGCGGCTCAATGAGCAGCAGCGTCCGGGGATTGCCCCGGCTGTTGCGCAGCACCCGGAGCAGAGGATGCTCCCACAGCTGCCTTGATTGGTGTTTCATAGCGGATCTTCCTGCCATTTCAGATTTCGGCCCTACTATATCACAGACGGCAGCCGTTGGGAAGTACCTTTTTGCGGAATTTTGAAAATCTGTTTATCCCATTGCCGCGGCAAAACAGATCCGCGCCGCCCTTGGCGCGCCTTCTTAAGAGGAACGGCGGAAGTTTTCCGAATCCGTTTGTGTCCTCTCGGGCAATATCCCGTCTGAAAGGCGGCGTTTGTCGCGGGTTTGCTTCTCACCAGACGCAAAGCGCAGAATGTTCAAACGATTCGCGGAGATTTTCGAAGAATGTTGTCCCGGACTTTCCTTAAGGAACCTCTGAATAAATCGTCTTCGGCTGAATGCCGGATCTTTTGCCCCATCCGTACAGTTCAAATAGTGGGAAATACATACAGTATTCCTCCACTTTTTGAACTTTCGGCTGTGCCAAAATCTCTCGACATCAGCTCTTGTCGATTTAGTCAGAGGTTCCCTTGACAAATCTCTGCGCTGACGCTATAATAACAGCGTTATATAACGGTGTTATATGAAAGGACGGATGTGCATGGGCGAAGCAGAGACAACGACTTTGCGCTTAATCCATTCGGCGGCTATGCAGGAATTTCTCGAAAAGGATTTCAAATCCGCTTCCTTACGAGCGATTGTGAAAAAGGCAGGCGTTACAACGGGCGCGTTCTACGGCTATTATGTCAGCAAAGAAAGCCTGTTTGAAGCGTTGGTTTGCGAACAATACGATCATTTTATTGCGCTTTTTCAGAAAGCGCAGCGAGATTTTTCCAATATTCCCCAGGAGGATCAGCCGAAACATTTGAACGATATATCCGGCGCGTGTATGGATGAAATGCTTTTGTATGCTTACCAGCATTTAAACGTGTTTAAGCTCATCCTTTGCCATTCTGAAGGGACGCGATTTTCAAAACTGATTGACGAAATGGTGGAAATTGAAATCAAAGGAACGCACGATTATTTAGCGGTACTTGAAAAATTGGGCAGACCGTCGCCGCCGATTGACGAGCATTTGGAACATGTATTGATTACCGGCATGTTTAACACGTTTTTTGAATTGATTATTCATGAAATGCCGCTTGAGAAGGCCTGGCACTATTTAAAAGAAATGCGGGCATTTTATACCGCCGGATGGATGAAAATTATGGGGCAATAAGCCCTATGATTTTCGTCTGTTAGTTAGCCACCGCTAACTTCACTGCCGAATATTCTGAAGCGGTATATCCGTTTCTTCATCATAAAATCAATTTCTTAAGGAGGATTTTCCGTGAAAAAGCAATCAAATTTGTGGAAGCTGATGGGGTACGCCGGCAAACACAGGATATTAACCTATCTTTCATGGGCATTGTCGGTTATAAGCGCCCTGGTCGCTCTTGTGCCGTTTTGGTACATATGGCGCATTGTCCGCGATGTGCTGGCGGTGGCGCCGGATTTTGCACAAGCGGGAAATATTGCGCGCTACGGCTGGTCTGCCGTATTGTCAGCGGTGATTTCCGTTGTTGTATACATAGGCGCCCTGATGTGCTCCCACTTGAGCGCGTTTCGGGTAGCTTCCAATATCCGTAAAGAGCTCATGGGACATATTGCCTCCCTGCCGCTTGGAGTAACAGAAAAGTATGGAAGCGGGAGCCTTCGGAGAATTGTAAATACCTCCAGCGCGGCGACGGAAAACTATTTGACGCACAGGCTACCAGACAAAGCCGGAGCGATTGCGACTCCCATCGGGCTGCTGGTTTTGCTGCTTGCCTTTGATTGGCGGCTGGGGCTGTTGAGCCTGATTCCCGTTGTGCTTGGATTTCTCATTATGATGAAAATGACTGGCGTGGGAATGGAGCAGAAAATGCGGGAATATCAAAATGCCCTTTCCGCTATGTCCAATGAAGCGGTCGAATATGTAAGAGGCATCCCCGTGGTGAAAACGTTCGGGCAAACGATCTTCTCTTTCAAGCGCTTTAGGGCTGCGATTGATAACTATGAGAAATGGGTCATCGCTTATACAAAAGCGTTGCGCCTGCCGATGATGTTTTATACAACGGCTATCAACGGTGTATTCGCCTGTTTGATTGCCGGGGGCATCCTTTTGTCTACCGGGGCGTATGCCCCCGGTGTTTTATTTTGAAAGGAGATCATTATGCTTCAGTCTTATTCCCAGAATATTACCGTTCCCACCGCTTCCAGCATTCCCTTTAACAACAACTTCGAGAAGGGTTGTTCCGTTGTCCAGAATGGGGCGGGGTCCTTCCAGTTCAACAAAAAGGGGCTGTATCTGGTTTCCTTCGATGCTTCCGCCTTTGCCAGCGCAACCGCTGGGAACATTACCGTTCAGCTGTTCAAGGACGGCGTGGCAGACCCCGGCGGTCTGACCCAGGCCAACTCCACTGCCGCTACCGATATCGAGGCGCTTTCGTTTACCGCTCATGTACAGGTTCCTTGTGACAACACCTGCGCTTGCAACGTCGCCCCTGTCACTGTTCAGATTCGCAATACTGGTGTTGCCGCTACCTTTGTTCAGGCAAACGTGGTCATTACCCGGCTTTGCTGATGGACAATGGCATGAAAGGCCTTGACATTCTGGCCGTGGCATCTTTCATGCTTGGGTATGAGAATCTGATGGAAAACCGTCAGCAATCCCAGCAAAACGATGTTTCGGCGGCGAATGAAAAACAAGCCGAGTATCTTCTCAGGGAATTAGCCCGGAAATTTGAAGAACAAAACGAAATGCTGAGAAAAATCTTGGAGGTGGTTACAAGTGCTGGATTTGAAGGAAATTAATGAAGAAATCGCAAAGCTGGAAGCAGGGAAAACCTGTTACCCGAACTGTGAGCGGTTGGCATGGCTATACATCGTCCGAGATCACCTGAAAGGGACAGGACGCTCCGCGCACACCGCTATGGCCGTATGGGACAACGAACCACACGCAGTCAACCGGGAGACCGCCGACAAATGGGCATCCAGCCTTATCAACGAGGACGGTACAAGAGGCCCCCACTGGTCCTACGATCAGGTCAAGCAGCTCATGGCACAGAAGGGAGTCTCCCATGACCCGAACGAATTCTATTCCGTTCTGAATGCCATTTATGCGGATTACTGCAAGGTGTTTAAGAAGTACGGCGTAGGCGGGAACATGGACTTCTATGTTGACATGGCGAAAGCATGGCTGGATGATAAAGACGCTGGAACCGGCAAGGCAGCGGCTTATTATGAGCATATTGCCAAGCATTAACGTTAGTAACGCGTTACTAACGCGTTACTAACACATCCAACAATCCAATAAAAGGAAATCCCTTAGAACCGTTGCGGCTCTAAGGGATTTTTGGTGACCCGCCGGAGATTCGAACTCCGGACCCACTGCTTAAAAGGCAGTTGCTCTACC
>CALWXQ010000050.1 GCA_944385545.1 uncultured Oscillospiraceae bacterium
TTAGGTGTTTTCCTTTTGGGGTATGGTTTTCCGTTTCCTGTTGCCCGGCGTTTAGAGACTTTTACAAGTTCCTATTCTATTTTATCAGATACAAGCTGTTTTGTCAATCGAATTGACAAATTAAGTCAGTCCTGCCGGACGTTGCGCAAGGGCGGTCTTTTCTCCTTTCGCCGGGAAAGACCGCCCTTGTTTTATTCGGGACGTCATATGGGAGGAATCCCCTTTCCGTCCTCGTCCGCGATTTGATAAGCGTCAAATAGCCGCAGCGTCTCCCCGGCGTAGCTGCCCTGGGCAAACAAGCCGCCTCTGGTTCGTTGAACCATCAAAAACGACTGCCGGGAGTTATCCTCCACCACCGGCTTAAGGCCAGACGGATGCAGCGGCGCGTTCGCCTCCCGGCAGCAGCCTCCCAAATAGGCCGCCTCGATGTAGTGAACTCCACGGTGATAATAGCGTTCATAGACATGACTGTGTCCGTAGCTCACAGCGTTCACCCCGCGCGCTTCGTACAGCGCCTGCAATCCCGCGCCCAAGTCCTCCGGATAGGCCACACGACCCAACCCGTCCGCCACCGGCTGGCACAGGTTCACCTGAGTATCCGTCCCTTTGTTCAGCAGGTGCCAGTGCTGGATGACCCACTTAAACTTCGTCCCCGCCCCGGCCAGATCCTGCTCCAGCCATTGCCGCTGAGGGCTGCCGGGGGCGATGGGATCCGTCAAGCGCCAGCCTGGGGCCTGGCATGCCTCCCACCTGGCCCATCGGGCAATGTGCAGGGAGGTGATGTGCATATCGCCGTAATCGACGCTGTACCAGCGTTTCCCGTGAAGGCCGGCGTCCCCTTCCGGATACAGGGGGCGGAACAACTGCATATAAATGCTCCAGGACCACTGCTCATCCCTGACGGCAAAGGCAGGATCCGTACCTACCCGCAGATCGTCCACCTCATGGTTCCCCGGGCACAGGAATGTGGGGCAAAACTGCATCAGCTGGGCTCCTCCGGTCTGCTGCATACAGGGGAAAAACGCCCGTCTCCTGCTCTGCTCGTCCTGCCACGGCGCCTGCAGGTCAAACCACTGATCCGCCCGCCAGCTATGGAAGGTGCAGTCTCCGGAATACAGAAGAAAGTCCGGCTTCCTGCGGCCTATGCAGCGCACCGTGTGTTCGCAGGGAGCGGTTGCCTGCAGGTCGCTGACCAGACCGAAGCGAAACGGCTCACCGGGCAGCGGCGCCGTGTGGAAGTGATAAACCTGGGTCATCGTCTGGCCGGATCGGCAGCGGTAGTAGACCCGCTCTCCGGGCTTCAATCCGCCGATGCTGGCAATGCACTGCCAAAGCCGCAGAGGCGGATTCTCCTCCGGCTCCGGCGCGTACCCCGCCTCTGAGGCAGGCCCCCGCAGTCCGGTCAGCTCATAGCAGACCGCCGCAGTCACCCGCCCCAAGGCGCGGGAACTGCCGTATTCTACTGTTCCCGCCGCCGGACTTCGCTGGATCCAGACCACCTGCATTTCCGTGGCCGGCCGAATGGACAGCAAATAGGGCTGGGTCACAAATGGTTCCATAAGTTCCTCCTTTTCCATGGATCCCCGTCCGGCGCATCCCGGGCCTTACCGATATCGGTTATGGTTCCAGCGGTTCAGACGCAAATGGATCAGCAGATGGAAATGGGCCTTGCGCTGCTCCCATCCGTTTGGCTCCACCTGTTTCGCCACCCGCCTGACAAAGCACGACAGCGCCGCGAATAGGGCCGCCTGTGCCAGAAACAGCACCGGCACGCTGGTGAACCGCCACCCGAAAAGGGTGATCGCCATATCTTCCATAGCTGCCACCACCCAAGTGCCCGCGCTCATGCTCAACAGGGAGGACAGGTTCCCCAGGATTTGGTAGAAGGACAAATAGCAGGTCTGATCCTCCTCCGGCAGCGCAATATAGATCAGGCTGCCCACAGAAATGGAAATCCCCAGGTTCACGGTATTCTGGATCAGCTTGACCGCCGTCATGACCATCTGGTAATTCTCCGGCATCATCAGCGCGTGGAGAATATAGCTGGGCACCATCATCATCTGGGCCAGGGCCAGCGTTCCCAGGTTGCCCCGTTTTCGGATGCATCTGCCCCAGACGGCGCTGGTGGGCAGGATAAAGAATACATTGGTCAGGTTGATAAAGTTGATATAGGTATAGCTGACCTGGATCTGCTCCAGCAGCCAGGTATTGACCACAGAGCTGAGCAGCGCCGAGAACATGCAGTGCAGGGTATACACCAGCATAATCAGCAGGAAACGCCTGTTGCCCAAAGGTACTGTCAAGGCGCTGGACAGAGCGGTTCTGGCAGTCCTCTTATACACCGGCTCACCGGGCTTTTGAAGGAAGTAGACGTCCGCCATGGCAATGCCAAAGGCCAGACAGCGCAGGGCCATCAGCAGATTCTGCCGATCCTGGCCCTCCATCCCGTCTGTGATGGCCCCTGCCGCCAGGAGAAAGCTCCCGGAGACCGCCTGGGCCACCAGGTTGGTGGCGGTTATGTAGCCGCTGCGCACCTCCGGTTCGATATAGCCCATATGCCAGGCGGAGTACCCGGGGGAAAACAAGGCGTTGATGCCGTTGGACAGCAGCACGATGACCACAAGCCCCGCCATCCGCCCCGCGGAGCTTTCCACCACCACAGGCAGGATGGTGAGTCCGAGAATGTTGATGGTATAATAGGCCATCCGGGCCGCGGTGAGAAGGAACCTGCGTCTTTGCAGCCGCTCCAGAATCGCCGGGGAAAACAAGGTCAGAAATCCGGAAATGTAAGGCACCAATGTAAGGATGGAAATACTGACAATATCTATACCAAAGCTGCCCAGGTAACCGGAATAGAAGATTCCTGTGGTCAGCCCGTTGACTATGGCCTGGGCAATAGAGGCGAACAGCAGGTAGCAGCGAGCGCTGCCCCGCGCATTGTCGAAATGAAAAACCTCGCTCCAGGCAGAACGTTTGTACAAATCCTTCAGCCTACACATAATGGATCCTCCCCCACCAGCAGTGGGCGGCTTTCGTTGTCTTGGCGGACAATGCTAGTATGACGGCGCGGATCATTTCATGTCTAGTATAGCAGATGTTTTCTTATTGTCAATTGGCTTGACAAAATATTTTTCTTAACGTATAATTTTCCTATCAAAAACCACGGCAAACGTGATTGAACTAGGAGGATGCACTATGATTGATACTCAGCCTCTGTGGCTGCACCCGGTCTTTTTCCGGCGGAATCGGGTTTTCCGCGTCTATCAAGGCGGGAAGCTGTTCCACGACTTTCTCGGCGACCCGCCGCAGGATGGGAACATGCCGGAGGAATGGATCTGTTCCACCGTCCATGCCTTGAACCCCGGGCGCACGGATCCCCTGGAGGGAATCTCCCTGCGCCGGGAGGACGGCAAGCCCTTTGACCAAGTTCTGGCGGAAAACCCTGACGCCTATTTGGGCGGGCGGTCGGAGCTGGGGGTGCTGGTGAAATATCTGGACAGCGCCATCCGCCTGCCCATGCAGGTACATCCCACCCGCTCCTTTTCCCGGGCGCACTTCAACAGTCCCTACGGCAAAGCGGAGGCCTGGCTGATCCTGGCCACCCGGCCCGACGCCTGCATTTACTACGGCTTCCGCCGCCGGGTCGCCCCGGAGGAGCTGGCAGCGGCTGTGGAGGCCAGCCAGACCGATCAGGAGGCCATGACCGCATTTGTCAATCGGGTACCGGTGCAGACCGGAGACGTTTTCTTCGTCAACGCCGGTCTGATCCACGCCATTGGCGCCGGGTGCCTGATTCTGGAGGTTCAGGAGCCTACCGACTTCACCATACAGCCGGAATATTGGTGCGGGGACTATCATCTGAACGACCAGGAGATGTACCTGGGACTGAAGCCGGATGTGGCCCTTTCCTGCTTTGACTTTGACCAATACGGCCCCCAGGTGGTGCGCCAGGGCAAAAAAATCCCCCGGGTTCTCCACAGCGACAGCCAGACGCAGGTGGAAGCCCTGATCGACGAGGAGGACACCCCCTGCTTCTCCATGACCCGCTACACCCTCACCGGAGGCAGCGTGACCTTGTCCGTCCCCGCCTCCATCTGGATCTGTACAGAGGGAAGCGGCTTCGTTTCCTCCCCGGGGCGGCAGGAGCCGCTAAAGCAGGGCGATTACTTCTTCCTGCCTGCCGCTGCCGCCGGCTCCTGCGCGGTGCACACCGATTCTCATCTAAAAATTGTGTGCTGTGTGGGTGGAAAATAGGAAAGCGTTATTGTATAATATTCTTGTCAATCACAAAATCTCACTGTGAAAGGCAGGATGCCCATGGCAAAGGCCGCCAGAAACGCCGAATATACAAAAGAATACAACCGCAAGCTGTTTTTGCGTCTGCTGCGCAGGGAGCCTCTGTCCCGTTCGGAAATTGCCAGACGCATGGGACTTACCCGGGCCGCCACCTCCCTCATTGCGGAGGAACTGCTGTCTGAGGGACTGATCCAGGAGACCGCCGCCACCACCCGCCGTCTTGGCCGGACGCCGGTGCCGCTGGCTCTGAAGCCGGAGGCCGGCTATGCCGCAGGCGTCTACCTCAACCGCAACGGCTGCACTGCCGGCATTGTGGATATTTGCGGAACGGTGCTGTGCAAGCGGCGCATCCACATTGGCGACGGGATCCACCTGGAGAAGATCCAGCCTCTTGTGACCTGCATCCACGAAATGACGGCACAAGCCGGCATTGTCCCGGAGCGCCTGGTGGGTGTGGGGATCTCCGCCCCCGGCCCTCTGGACGGGGAAAGCGGACGGATCCTGAATCCCCCCGGCTTCGCCCTGTGGCACAATACCGACATCGGCCCCATGCTCCACCAGGCGCTGGATCTGCCGGTGTATCTGGAGAACGACGCCTCCTGCCTGGCCCGGCATAACCTGGGAAAGCCGGGAGTCCAGGGCAGTGAGAACTTCCTGCTCCTGCTGGTGGACAGCGGCGTAGGCTCCGGCGTTGTGGTCAACGGCAAGATCCTCAAGGGGGCGGGCTATTTCACCAGCGAGCTGGGCCACACCTCCATCGACCATCAGGGTAAGCGCTGCGTTTGCGGAAACATCGGCTGTCTGGAAGCCTATGCCGCCATTCAGAATCTGCTGGAAGGCAGCAGCTTCACCACCTGGAGGCAGATCATGGACAGCTTCCCCTACAACGACGAAGCAATGGGCCTGCTGCGCCGGGAGATCGGCTATCTCACCGCCGGCATTGTGAACATGGTCAATCTGATCAGCATCGACACGGTGCTCCTTGCCGGGGATCTGCTTTACAAGGCGGAGCTTTTGGCGCCTATGCTGGAAGATTCTGTTAACAGCCGGCTGCTCCGGCGAAGCATCCTGCCCATTCGGGTGCTGGTTTCCTGCTCCGGCCCTGACGCCCGGGTGCAGTCCGCCGCGGATGTGGCGTTCGGACGGTATCTGATGGTATGACGGCGCCGCCTTAAAACCGGTTGAAGTGAGCTTGCTTTTGAACTCTGATTCAACAAACGAGAGCTTGAACGCCGCGGCGTTCAAGCTCTCGTTTGCGCATTCCCACCGGGACAGCCGCCTCAGGTGCAGATGAAGAACCCCTCTTTTCCCAGCGCCTGATTCAGGGTCTGGCAGAGCGTCGGGATATCCACAGCATCCCGGGAGAAATCCCGGAACGACTTCCCCAGCATCCGGTACTTCCCGGAGGCCAGCGCATTGTATTTCAGGAGCATGATGTTCTCCGCCCCCAAGGAGCGTCCAAAGTCAGCGGTTGCCAGCAGATTCTCCCGGCTGTCGTTCTCCCCGGGGATCACCGGGATCCGCGGCAGAATCCGTCCGCCGTCCCGGCTCAGCGCTTCCAGGTTCTCCAGAATCCGCCGGTTGCTCTGGCCGGTATACTGGCGATGGATCTGGGGATCCATATGCTTGATGTCCACATAGAACTGATCCGTATAGGGAGCCACCGTCTGGATGGCGCTGTAAGGCACGTGGAAGGCGCTCTCCACCAGGGTGTGGACGCCCAGCTCCCGGCACCGCCGCAGCAGCTGGGCCACAAACGCCGGATACAGCAAGCACTCTCCCCCGGAAACGGTGACGCCGCCGCCGGTGGCACGGAAATAGGCCTGATCCTTCAGAATCTGCTCCAGCGTCTGCTCCACGGTCATGGTTCTTCCATAGCCGGTCATGGCGCCGGAGGGGCAGTTCTCCACGCATCGCAGGCAGCCCTCGCAGCGGCTGCGGTCAATGACCAGGGTATCCCCCGCGGGGGAAATGCAGCCGTTGGGACACAGCTCCACACACCGGCGGCAATGGATACATTTCCGGCCATCGCAGGCCGTCTCCGGTCTGGGCGCCAGCCCCTCGGGATTGTGGCACCAGGCGCAGGACAGGGGGCAGCCTTTCAGATAGACCACCGTCCGCAGCCCTGGCCCGTCGTCCAGAGAGCCTCATACCAAGCCCAAGCCCGGGCAAACAACTCCGATTTTGCCGCGTTTCTCCTTCCCTCACGGAAACTGCCCGCCGCCCAAAGGATTCGCCGTCACCCGAAGGCCCAGCCCCTTGAGAAACCCTTCCGCTCCGGCGTAGTCCGCGCGGGTCAATTGACCGGGCGCGTGGGCATCCACGCCGATTACCGCCCGCGCATTTTCCTCGGCGGCCACCTCCCAGAAAGCCGGACAAGGATATCCCAGCTGATCCGCCCGGCGTTCCTTCCAACGGCCAAGGAGATTATACTCCAGGGGGAGCCCCAGCCGGTTGGCCTCCCGGCACAGCGCCCGGGACACCCGGCGGGCCGTTTCATCGAAACGGGGATATCCTGCCAGCATAATATCCGGATGGCACAGGTACAAAAACAGTCCCGTCTCCATCCCGTATACCGCATCCTCATAGTATCTCCAGAGCTGCTTCGGCTCCCTCAGTTGGGAGGTGTGAAGTAGGCCCGGGCGCCCATTCCAGTGGTTGCCCAGGAGCATATAGTCCACCTGCCTGCGCAGTTGCCGCAAGTGTCCCTCAAATTGGGGAATCGGCTCACATTCCAAGCCCACCAGGATTCGGATCTGCCCCCGGTATTTCTCACGGAGCTCCTGAACCAACGCCAAATATCCCTCCAGTGCCTCCGGGCGCATTCCAAACGTCATATTGGGAAAGGGCGCGTGATCGGAAAAGCCCAAAACGTCATAGCCTGCGGCTATGGCAGCCTGTACATAGGCCTCGTCCTCCCCTTCCGCATGACCGCACCGTCGGGTATGGGTATGCAGATTACACTTCATGCCTCGCTCCTCCCTTCGATTGCTTCCGTCCCGTCTTATACGGATACCCAATTGAAAACTTTCTATGGAACCTCTGATGAAATCAGCAAAATCTTCCAGCGTCAGTTTTTGCCGATTTCATCAGAGGTTCCTCAGGTTTTCAGTGTCTTTTGTCCGCGCTCCTAGCGGACATAGTGTTCTATTTCCGCCTCCAAAATCGCCGCCGCTGTGACCATCAGCACCGAGGTGCCTGTGGTCATGCTCTGCTGAGGCTTGCTTCCGCCGCTGTACCAAACAGACGCGCTGCCCTCAGCAGGCCCGCTCCAGGAGCCGCCGTAATAGCCGTCCTCTGTCCGGGCATTCGTCATAATGGACATGGCCGTGTTCTTTACCAGTGTCCGCATCTGCTCCGTATCCGGAAGGGACAGCACCTCCGAGGCATAGAAGGCGGCATAGGAACCGTTGGTCCAGGCGTCCCGGTCGTTGAGCAGCACGCCATCGTTGTCATAGTAGCGAAGCAGCCCCTGGTTGGTTTGGTATACCCGCTCCAGATAGGTCTGATTCCCTGTTATCCGGTAGAATTTCGCGGCCAGAGCGGCCATACCCATGTTTCCGGTAAGGAAGGAGCTGCTCCCTGCTTCTGCAATCCGTTCCCGATCTCCCACGGGCCAGTTCACATTGGCTTCGCAATAATACAAGCCGTCGTCTCTGTCCGCCCCCAGCCGGGTATGCATCCCTTCATAGGAGCGCAGCGCCAGGTCATAAAACCGCTGCTCACCGGTGATCTCCCAAAGCCGCAGCCAGCTCCAGGCAATGCCCACCTCGTACAGCGACATAAAATCCACGCCGTCCTTATAGTACAGCCCGTTCAGTTCCTCATCGTACCAGCGGGCATTCACATTGTCCAGCAAGCGGATGGCCCGTTCCACGAACCACTGGTCTGCGGTGACTGAGTAAAAGCACAGATACATCATGCAGTTCCAAGCACAGTCATCACTTGCCCAGTGGAACAGTCCCCCCGCGTTCTCCAGCTCCTCTTCGGAAAAGGATTCCCGGAAGAACCGGGCCTCGGCAGTGAGCAGGTCATAATAGGTCTGATCTCCTGTGACGGCCCACATATCATAGATCCCGAAGACAAGCATTGCCGTCTCCCAAATGCTTCCCCGGGGATCCGCCAGATCCTCAGAATAGCCTTCCCATGTGGGGCGAATCTTCCCGGTTTGAGTGTCCCCGGTCCAGAAGTTGGTGATCACATCCCCCACCGCGATCTCTCCCAAGGCCCGGTAGAATCCCGGCTCCTCCGGGGACATGGTCTTGCACAGGATGTCCACCGGCGTCTCCGGCTCCACCGCCGCTTCCACCGTAAACCCGGAGAATACCGCCTCTCCGTCAGCCCCCACTCCGGCTTTGGCCAGCAGATGAATGGTTCTGAGGGAGACGTCCGGGTAACGCAGCATTCCCGCTTCCGCCCCGTCCTGGGTCACGCTGATTTGGATACTCTGCTGATCCGCATAATGGGTCAGCCGGATCTCCAGAGGCTGTTGCGCATCCAGGGAAAGCTCCACCGGCCCGTCCAGCGCTGTCCATTTTTCATATTTCCATTGCTCCAGCGCAAGCTGTCCGCCTGTTTCCTCCAAATAGACCGCAGCGGCCAGCCTCACCGTTCCGTCCTGGTTCCCCAGCAGCACCCGCAGGCAGCGGGCGTCCACCGCCTTTGCGCTGACCTGGATTTGCCAGCTCTCTCCCAGCGGTTCCAGCAGTGCGGACGCGTTCTCCCCCGGTGGCGAGGTAAGGGTCACTCCCTGTTCTCCCCGGCCCGTCTTCCAGCCTCCGGTGAGTATCCAGTCCTCCCGGGGCTCTTGCGGGGAGGTCTGGACGGTCTGCTCTGTAGGAAGCGTGCCGCCGCAACCACTGAGTAAGACGGCAAGGGCCACGCATCCCCCTAGCAGCCGTTTGATGAAGGTGTTCTGTTTCATGTCGCTTCCTCCTGTGCTGTTCCGGCATCCTTGCCGCTGTGAACGCGCCCTTTGGCTTATCTGTTTCCGCCGAAAGCAGTGACTGGCAGGGACCCAGGGCGGCTGTTAAAGGAAACAGTTCAAAGCACCAATGCTGCAAACCGCTGTGCTCCTGTCTCAGTAGCGCGGAAGAACACGCCTGGGTATCATCTTTCGGTCAAAACCGGAGATGTTTACCGGCCCTCCTTAAGAAGCGCCCGCTTGAAGGGAAATCAGCCCTTCACGGAACCCAGCATAACGCCTTTGACGAAGTACTTCTGGATAAAGGGATATACAACTATAATCGGCAGTGTGGATACGACGATCAGCACATACTTGATCCGCTCGCCGTTGACGTAGTTATTCACGTAGTCCCGGGCGGACAGCAGTCCGGACAGGGCCTGGGAGGACGCCGAGGAGGACAGAACCTCCTTCAGGTACAGCTGCAGCGGCTTTAGGGCCTTGCTGGGCAGGTAAATCAACGGCCCGAAGTAGTCATTCCAGCGTCCCACCGCGGCATACAGGGCCAAAATGGCGATGATGGTGGTACACAGGGGGAGCACGATCCGGATAAAAATCTGGATGTTATTGGCTCCGTCCAGCACCGCGGACTCGATCACATCATTGGGGATGGTGGACTGGATAAAGGTTCTGGCCAGAATGGCGTTCCATGTGCTGACAAAGCCGGGCAGGATCAAGGCCCAGATGGTATCGTACAGCCCCAGGGATTTGATCAGCATATAGGTGGGAATCAGTCCGCCGCTAAAGACCATGGGAATGAGGATGAAGGTAGTCAGCTGCTTCTTGAATACAAAATTGCTGCGGGTGAGCACATATCCCAGGGACATATTGCCAATGACGCTGAAGACTGTGGCAAGAACCGTTTGGACGACGGAGTTCTTAAAATACAGCCACACGTCGGAATCTTGGAAAACCAGCTTGTAGGAATCCAGGTTGAATCCATCCGGAAGCAGCCGGACGCTGGACTTGATAATGGCCTGGTCGTCGCTTAAGGACATGCTGATGCAGTAGATCATGGGATACAGGCAGCAGATGGCTGCAAGGCCGACAAGCACGATGGCCACAACATCCACAATGCGATCCTCTGTGCTTTTGATTTTCATAGCAAAGACCTCCTGTTTCAGAACATGGATACATCGGACACTTTTTTGGCGACCCAGTTGGCGACCAGCAGCAGAATCAGATTGCAGGCAGAGTTGAACAGATCCACCGCCGCGCCGTAACCATAGTTGGCGCTGGAAAGGCCTTGCCGGTAAACGAAGGTGGAGATCACATCTGCGGTCTCGTAGGTAGAGGGGGAGTACATGAGCAGGATCTTACCGGCGCCCATGCTCATCATGCTGCCGATATGCATGATCAGGCAGATCACAATTACCGATTTCATACCGGGCAGGGTGATATAGCGGATGCGGCCCAGCCGTCCGGCGCCGTCAATGGCCGCCGCCTCGTACAGTGTCTGATCGATGCTGTTGATGGAGCCAAGGTAGATGATGGAGCCCCAGCCGGCGCCCTGCCAGATAGCGGAAATCACATACATCGGCCGGAAGGCATTCGGCTCCGCGAACAGGTCGATTTTTTCCATGCCGAATACGTTCTGAAACAGCAGACTCAGCACACCGGTGTTGGGGTTGAGCATATTAATCATCATGCCCACCACCACGGTGGTAGAGATAAAGTTGGGGAAATAGGTACACGACTGGGTAAATTTCTTATACTTCCCGTTTCGAACCTCATTGAAGGTCAGCGCCAGAAGAATCTCCACAGTGGTACCCGCCAGCAGCATCCAGAAATTCAGGATCAGGGTATTTTTAATGACCCGTCCCGCGTAAATGCTGCTGAAGAACTGCTGGAACCATTTAAAGCCCACCCAGTCATTGGACCAGAAGGTTCTTCGCAGGCTGACGTCCTGAAAGGCGTACAGCACGCCGCCCATGGGAATGTAAGAAAAGATAAAAATACAGAGCACCGCCGGCAAGCCGATCAAAATCAGCTGCCAGTCCCGGCGGATTCCCTTACGCAGCGGGGACATGGGCCTGGTTTCTTTGGGTTTCTCCCGTTTCATAATTGCTTTCATACTGTCATACTCCTTCCGCGAGATCTTCGGTGCCCCTTCAAGAAGCGGCTATGAAGCGATTCCCTCCTCCACGGACACCCAGGGAAGCTGGCTGCTGGTACGGCAGCCGGAAACGCGAATGGCTTCATAGCGGCTCTCTCACCGGCTCGGGCCTTGCCGGACGCCACATGCGACTTGATTGCGATTTGCTTTCACGAAAAGGTCCGTTGCAAATTGTTCCCTTGCAACGGACCTTCGTACTCACTTAGTCAATTCCCGTTTCCGGATCAGCGCTGTTCTTTGCATCAGCTGGCGTTCTCCAGGTAGGTGTTGTAATATTTCTGGTAGATATCCAGAATCTGCTGGAGGTTCAGATTGTTGTACAGCACATCCACGAATTCGGTCTGGAAGTTCGCCAGATCGGCAGTACCCAGGATATACTTCTCCAGCATCTCGTCGGTGAAGGTGGTCAGGTCCGCGGTCAGGGTATTGATGACATCCTGATCCTCAGCGCTCATGAAGAACTTGGGGAAGTAGCTGCAGTAGGCGGCGGTATTGATCGCGTTGATCTCCTCCCAGTTGGCCTCCTGTTCCTCGCTCATAACGGGCTCGTAGTCCGGCATAGCCTCTTGAATCAGTTTGGCAATCTCGCTGTACTCCTGATCGATCTCAAAACTGGAAATCGTGGGGCCGTTGAAATGGATGTTGGCGCCGGTTGCCTGGAGGACAATCTCATTTTTAATCAAGGCTTCCACATACGCTTCATCCACGACCAGCTCGCCGTTCTCGCCGAAGGACCAGCCTTCGCCCATGACGCCCAGCTTTTCAGAATACTTGCCGTAGTCGGAGAAGAAGGCGAAATCCAGGAACTGCAGGGCAGCCCGGCACTGCTCCTCATCGCCGTTGTTGATGATTCCGAAGGAGTTGCCGTAGGCAGCACGGCCCATGTAGGTCAGCTCATAGCCCTCTGTCGTGGGCATAGGAGCGTACAGGAAGTAGCCGTCAGGATCGATTTCCTTCAGGGATTCTTCGCACATACCGGTAACGCCGGAATAGAAGCCGGAGAAGGTGGTGCCGTTGGCCGCGGCGCCGATCTTCTGCTCCTCGGAATCGCCGACCACAATCAGGCCATCCTCATACCACTTATTCATCTCCGTCAGCCATTCCTTGCTGGCTTCCAGAGCAGGCTCGTACTGGACGATTCCGTTCTCATCGGCATAGAAGAAAGAGGTAGAGCACTCATTGTTGTAATGCAGACCGTAAGCGGAGGTGAAGACCCGGGCGGATTCCCAGCCGGTCCAGTCCCACATGTGCATGGGTACCATATCGGGATAGGCCTCATGAACCGCGGTCAGCAGCTCGTACCACTCGTTTATCGTAGTGGGATAGGTTTCAAAGCCCAGCTCCTGGGCGATATCCGCGCGGTACCACAGGGCGTTGTCGCCCTTCAGGGCCACACCCTTCGCCTGGCCGTCCACGGTGTCGTGAACGTTGGCCAGCAGGTTGTAGATGCCGCCGTCGGTGTAGGTAAAGGTGCCCTTCAGGTCAGGACGATCCTCCTCCCAGAACTTCTGAATGTTGGGGGTAACGTCGTAGGCCTTGGTGATGTCGTAGAGCAGACCATCTTCCACATATTTGGAGATGGTGTTCATGTCGGTGTTGCCCAGAAGGACGATGTCCGGGCACTCGGAGGGGTCGCCGGTGAGCCGGGTGGCCAGAACGGTTTCATAGTCGGAGGTGACGGTCTCCCAGATAATGGTGCAGCCGGTCAGTTCCTCGATCTGCTTGAAGCGGGGCAAAACGTCGGAAAGGGTCAGGCCCGCCACCCAGGTGTCTGTGGTCATGAGCTTAATGGTTTTGCCGGACAGGTCAGGGGCATTTACATAATCAACAGCGCCGGAGCCGTCATCCCCGCTGGTGGGCGTTGCATTGGTTTCGGCCACGGCAGCGGCAGTGGTGGGAGTGGGTTCCTCCTCAGAGCCGCAGGCCGAGAACATGCCAACAATCATCACGATCGCTAGCAGCAGGCACAGAAATTTCTTCATTTTTGTTTCCTCCTTCAGCATTTTCATTGATATTACAAGAACAGGAATGCCCTGTAATTGCTTCAGTTGGCGCCTGCTGCCGTTTTGAGAGTTACCGGTTCGGCTTGTCCGTGGACATGCCGATGCACAGCTGGCTTGGGAGCCGCACGCGCTTAGGCTCCCGATCCCCCCGGATCACGTCCATGAGCATCCGCACCGCCTGAACGCCGATTTCATGCTCCGGCTGGCAGATATGGGTATACTCATACTCCGCGAAGCCGTCCTTGGGAGCGTCGAAACATACCAAAGACAGCTCTGAAGGAATGTCGATGCCGGCCTCCCGGGCGGCCATTTCGCAAAGCCGCATCACCCGGTAATCGATGCACAGCAGCGCCGTCACCCCGGGGTTCTCCCGGTAATAGCGCTTCATTCGTTCAATATCCGCCCGGACGCTTTCCGGGCTGCCCTGGCCGGGCATGCTGCTTTTGATGTCCGGAACCAGATATTCCGGGTGAACCCGGTACTTGGTCATGGCATAAGCCCGCATATATCCGCTTTCCCGCTCGGTAATGGCGGTGGTGGTGGGCGAGGAGGAGATCAGGCCGATGTTCTTATGGCCCAGGCTGAACAAATACTCCATCGCCTGAAAGGCGGCTTCCGCGTGATCGCTGCCCACATAGGGCAGAGAGACGCCCTCCAGATACCGATCCGCCAGCACCATCGGGAAGCCGTTCAGCGCCGCCTTGATGATCCCGGCGCTGATGCCGCTGTCGCTGTGGACAGACATGCAGATAATCCCCCGGGCGCCGCAATCGATCTGGCGCTGGATGATGGTCTGCTCCTCCTCCAAAGTGGAGAACTGGAACCCCGCCAGCAGGCACAGACCCCGGCGATTGGCCTCCTCCGCCACACCGGACAAGAACCGCTGTCCAAATACAGAATCAAAGCTGGACATGACTACCCCGATGGAAACACTGGAACGAGGCGCCTCAGACACCCCTTCCTCCAAAGAAACCTCGTCATGCTTCAGCACAAAGGTTCCCTTGCCGGGATACCGCTCAACCAGCTCCTCCTCGGAGAGCATTTCCATAGCCTTTTTCACCGTGATCCGGCTCACGCCGTACTTGGTCTGAAGCTGATTCTCCGTCGGAAGGCGAACGCCTTCAACATATTGGCCGGTGAGGATCCCCTTTTTCAAATCGTTATAGACGCGAAGATAATTGTATGTCTTTTCCATATCGTCTTCCCCCTTGCTTTCCTTAGGAAACGATATGCGGTGCTATGACACATCCGTATAAACATTATGGCACGCGCATATCAAAAAGTCAATTGCTATATCTTACTAAATTTGGCATGTTACATTTATGCTATTTTGACATATTTTTGTCATATAAGACATATTATTTGACTTTCCCCCAAACATTTGCTACGATGTAACCTGAGGTATCAGCTTTCCTCTTTTCAACCGCCGTGGGAGTCTGCCTCAGACCTTAGGAAACATTTGGTATAAATGTAATATTCTTACATTTTACCGGCTGAATTGGAAATAGTCAAG
>CALWXQ010000051.1 GCA_944385545.1 uncultured Oscillospiraceae bacterium
ATTGCTGATTAGTGCTTCCATTACATCTTGGTCTGAAATATCCTGGTTTTCGACTTTGTCTATGGCAAACGTAATGAGCATATGGCAGCGTTGTAATCTGCTGTCAATCTGCTCCTGCTCCTTTATGTAACTTCCGGCAAAAAAGGAAACACCGATTGCTATTATAAATACCACAACAATAGCCGTTTTGGTTATTTTTTTCATGTTTGTATTCCTCCAATATCACGTTGTTTCCTTAGGGAAAGTGAACAAATCTACAGAATGTCAGTCTGTCGGCGGCGTTGCGCTCTGCCGTGCCGCCGCGCCGCTTCCCGGCGTTCCTCGCTGTATGGGGCGGTCAGACGGAAAGAGAAGCGTCCTTTTGCAATATCAAAGGGACGTTGGGGATCAGTCCAGGGCCAGGCCGAAGTAATCCGGCGGCTGGGCGGTGGGATCCAGGGGCAGGTACATGGCGAAGGGAATCTTCCCGCCAGGGGCGCGGAAGGTTCCTTTTTTCAGGCCCAGGGCGGCCAGGATCCCCGGGGCAGACGCCTGACGTCCCAGCAGTTCCATGCCCAGGAGACTGTCTTCCCGGGCGGCTGCGGCCAGCAGGAAGTCCTCTCCGGTGTAAAACCGGGCGAAGGTGTGCAGCCAGGTAAGGGCGCTGCCCTCCTGAAGCACCCCGCCGGCAGGAAGAAAGTCCCGGCGCAGACGGCCGTATTCCTCCGGGGAGATCTCCTTTAAGGGAAGGGGGACGCCGGCGGCGCAGGAAAATTCCGCCACTTTCGTACAGGTCTCGTAGCCCATTGCGGCATACAGCCGGCGCTGGGACGCTCCGGCGGGCATGAGCAGGATGCCGCTGTACCCTTCCGCCTCCAGAAGGCGGCGGGCGTCCGCCATGAGCCGGTGGCACAGCCCTTGGCGGCGATGGTCAGGATGGGTGGCCACAGCGTAGAGATAGGCCAGCTTCCTGCCCCGGCAGGCGCAGTCGAACCAGTAAAGGGCGGCGGCTACCCGGCTGCCGGAAACCAGACACCGGCACCGTTGGGGGGCAAAGCCTGTGGCGAAAAAGCCTTGAATGATGGCTTCCTCATCCCCAAAGGCCAGCCGCCACAGCTGTGCCAGGCCGGGGATGTGGCGTGGTTCAGGGGTGACAATCTCCATGAATATCCTCCAAACAGCAGACCCAGGACTTTTCCGTCAAAAAGCTGGGGTGATAAGAGAGTTTGGCTCTGCGAAGGCCCTCCAGTCCCATGTCATCCTCCCGGTTCAGATAGACCAGCCGGGGGTATTTCTCCCGCAGATACCGGGCAAACCCCCGGTTGATAAAGGCGTAGGCCTCCGGGGCGCTGTCCGCCGCCTTTTCGAAGTGGACATCGAAGGTATCCGGGGACAGGGGGGATCCCATGGTCATGGCCAGGATCCGATCCTCCTCCATGAGCACCAGACCCTCCAGCTCCAGCTGGGCAAAGTGCCGGAAGGCCCGATCCAGGGCCACCGTCTCCAGAATGAAGTCCTGGTGGGGATCCGCCTGAAGCCGCTGCTGAAACCAGCTTTGGGTCATTTCCCGAACTCGGGGGAGCAGCGCCTCGGTCATAGGCAGCAGCCGGGCCTGGGGATGCAGAGTCTGGAAACGGTGGCAGTGGTTGCGCTTTTTCTGATACTTCCGGCCGGTCAGATCGGCCAGATCGTCAATGGCATAGACATAGTCGAACCCCTCCCGATCCGTCCGGAAGACAAATCGGCCGGGGAACCACGCTTCCAGCTCCGCTCGGTCGGCGCCCAGCAGACCGGTGATCCGGCAGGGGATGCCCCGCTGCCTGGCGTCTGACAGGATCTGCTGCACCGCGGCCCGGCGGTCTCCGGAGCCGATGGGGTAGGGGTAGACGCTGCGCCCCTGGAAATGGGAGAAGAAGACCACGCAGCCGTTCAGGAACGCCGCCTCCTGGCGGCCCCAGAGAAATTTGTTGGCGAAGGAATATTCGCATCCTCTCACCGGCTGGCAGGAAAACAGGATTTCATCGTATTTCTGCTTTTGGGACAGTTTCAGAGGCTGAAAATCGATCATATCAGTTCACATCCTTTGCAAATCGTGCTTTCCGGATACCGGCGGTTCCGCCAGACGCGGGGCTTTGAGAAAAACGCTGTAGGAATCTGCCGGACAAGGAAAAGAAATTGGGGGATTTTTCAGTTGTATCCTGGAAACAATTGTTGTATAATCTCCCGGAATGGGTCTTCTGTCCACGGCGAGCTTCTCAGAATGGCCCGGAATCATGTACAGAAAAGGAGAATGATCCCATGAAACCCAATGAGGCCATCGGCTACCTGCCGGAAGAACGTCCGCCCTTTGTCAAGCTGCTGCTGTATGCCCTCCAGCAGGTTATCGTCATGTTCCCCGCTACGGTGACGGTGGCTCTGGTCACCGGCTTCCAGGTGTCCACCACCATTTTCGCCAGCGGCCTTGCCACCCTGTGCTTCATCCTGATCACCGGACGGAAGATCCCCCTGTATTACGGCTCCAGCTTCGCTTATCTGACTGCCATTGCCAGCATGTGCGCGGCGGAGGGCTTTGAGAAGGTGGACGGCATTCTGCCCACCGAGGCTATCCAGTACGCCCAGTTCGGCATCATTCTGTCCGGTCTGGTGTCCATCGCGGCGGGCATTCTTGTGCGGGCTTTCGGCCGCAAGGTGGTGGAGACCATTCTCCCTGCTTCCGTTACCGGCCCTGTGGCCATGATCATCGGCCTGACCCTGGCGGGCAACGCCCTGTCCGACGCCATCCCCAATGTGGCCGAGGCCACTGCCCAGTCCGGCTGGTGGACTGTGGTGGCGCTGGTGACCCTGATTAGCACCATCCTCTATTCCAAGTACCTCAAGGGCTTCCTGGGACAACTGCCGCTGCTTCTGGGCGCTCTCACCGGCTGTCTGGCGGCAGCCGCGGCCCTGGCCTTCGACGTCAACCTGTTCCGGGAAATGCCCGCCGCCGCCTTGGAGGCTTCCGCCTGGCGGCTTGGCGACGGCTCCGTCTTTGCCGTGCCCGCCTTCTCTCTGCCCCGGGTGTCCTGGACTGCGGCTGTTGCCATTATGCCCATTGCCATCGCCACCATTCCTGAGTCCACTGCCCATATGTACCAGCTGGACATCTACGTCAATGACGTGTCCCGGAAGAAGGGCAAGGAACCGAAGTACAGCCTCATCGACCTGCTGGATCGTAACCTTATCGGAGACGGCTTGTGCGACATGGTTTCCGGTTTCGTCGGCGGCCCTGCCGGCACCAACTACGGCGAGAACATCAGCACCATGGCCATCACCAAGGTCTTCTCCATTCCGGTAATCGCCGCCGCCGCCATCATCGCTATGGTCATCAGCTTCTTCACCCCTCTGATCCAGGTGATCTACGGCATCCCCCTGGCTGTCATCGGCGGCTTGGAGATCTACCTGTTCGGCGCCATCGCCGCCCAGGGCATCGCCATTATGATCGAGAAGAAGGTGGACATGTTCTCCTCCAAGAACATCGCCGTCATTGCCTCCATTATGGTCATCGGCATCGGCGGCAACTACACCTTCGGCGGCAATATCCCCTTCTTCGGCTTGCAGATCCCCTGCATCGCCGGAGCCGCGGTGTTCGGCATTCTGCTGAACCTGCTGCTGAGCGTCGGCGAGAAGAAAGACAAGACCTGACCCCATAGACCCTGACCGCCCCTGACGGGGCGGTTTTCTTTTTGGGAATTTTTGCCGGTTGGGTCAGAGGCTCCTCAGGCTTTCCTCCGTGACGCCGGGGCAGGTAATCTGCATCACCTGCTCCAGCATCTGGTGGAGCAGCTGGCTCTGGCGGGTATCCGAGGCCCGGTAGTAGACCTCCTTCCCTGCCCGGCGGCTGAGAATGAGGCCGCTGGCGCGCAGCGCCCGCAGATGGTGGGAGATGGCGGGACTGGACATGTCCAAAAGGGCGGATATGTTCACCACGCATTCCTCCCGGTGGCACAGCAGCCAGAAGATCCGCACCCGGGTGGGATCTCCCAATTGCCGGAATACATCGGCAATGGCTTGGAAATCCTCTGTTTGGGCCAGACGTTGGCGGATGTCCGGGGTCAGTTCCCCATGGCCGTGGTCGTGGGGCAGGGGTGTATGCACCATAGTGATCGCTCCTTATTTCGGAAAATGAACGGGAAAAAACTTGACTTATGCCTTTTCTTCCATTATACTACAAGTGTCAAGATTAAACAAGTGCTTAATCGTTGAAATGAAAAGCCTGAAGGAGTGGATCGGATATGACAAAGACTTACAAAATCGAAGTGGACTGCGCCAACTGCGCCAATCTCATGGAGCGTGCCGCCGGGAAGGTTCCCGGGGTGGCTTCGGCCTCGGTGAGCTTCATGACGCAAAAGATGATGGTGGAATTTGCTCCGGGCAGCGACCCTGCCGGGGTGATGAAGGAAGTGCTGAAGGCCTGCAAGAAGGTGGAGCCGGACTGCCGGATCGACCTGTGAGCCGGGGTGGAGGAAGGAGACCGGGGCTATGAACGGAAAGCAGAAGAAAATGCTGGCCCGGATCCTGCTGGCGTCGGCGATGCTGGCTCTGCTGAACGTGGTTCCCACCCGGGGACTTGTGCGGCTGGGGCTGTTTTTGCTGTGCTACGGCCTGATCGGCTATGACATTTTGCTGGACGCGGGGAAGGGAATTTGGAACCGGCAGGTATTTGACGAGAACTTCCTTATGGCCATTGCCACGGTGGGAGCCTTCGGCCTGGCTGTTTACGACGGCAGCGGCGAGTATAACGAGGCCATCGCCGTGATGCTGTTTTACCAGATCGGCGAGCTGTTCCAGAGCTATGCCGTGGGCAAGAGCAGAAAAAACATTGCCGCCCTTATGGACATCCGCCCGGACTATGCCAACATCGAGCGGGATGGCCGCCTGATCCAGGTGGATCCGGAGGAGGTGGCGGTGGGCAGCGTCATTGTGGTGCAGCCGGGAGAGCGAATCCCTCTGGACGGCGTCGTGGTGGAGGGGGCCACAGCGCTGGATACCAGCGCCCTTACCGGAGAAAGCCGCCCCCGGGATGTGCAGGCCGGGGACGAGGTTGTCAGCGGCTGTGTCAACCTCAGCGGCATGGTAAAGGTGCGCGCCACCAAGCCCTTCGGGGAGTCCACCGTGTCCAGGATTCTGGAACTGGTGGAGAATTCCAGCTTTCACAAATCCCGCTCGGAGAAGTTCATTACCAAATTTGCCCGGGTTTACACCCCGGCGGTGTGTTATAGCGCTCTGGCCCTGGCGGTGCTGCCGCCGCTGGTTCGGATGGTGTTCCTGGGCCAGCCGGGGCAGTGGGGGGATTGGTTCTACCGGGCCTTGACCTTCCTGGTGATCAGCTGCCCCTGCGCGCTGGTGATCAGCATTCCCCTGACCTTCTTCGCCGGTCTGGGCGGCGCCGGAAAGGCCGGGATTTTGATCAAAGGCGCCAACTATCTGGAAACCCTGGCCAAGACCGACTATGTGATCTTTGACAAAACCGGTACCCTGACCCAGGGGGCCTTCCAAGTCGCCGGGGTGCATCACAACACTATGGACGAAGGAACCCTGCTGGAATACGCCGCTCTGGCGGAGTGCGCCTCCTCCCACCCCATCAGCAAGAGCCTTCAGGCGGCCTACGGCGGGGAACTGTCCAGGACTCGGGTCGCCGAAGTGGAGGAACGCAGCGGCCGGGGGATTCTGGCCAAGGTGGACGGCCATGCCGTGGCGGTGGGCAATGAGAAGCTCATGGCGGAACTGGGGATCGGCTGCCGTCTCTGCGGCAGCCCGGGTACTGCGATCCACGTGGCGGTGGACGGGAAGTATGAAGGGCATATCCTGATCTGCGATGTGTGCAAGCCCACTGCCGCCGCGGCCATTGAGGAGCTGAAGCAGATGGGGGTGAAGCATATCGTCATGCTCACCGGAGACAGCGATCAGGTAGCCCGGGATGTGGCCGCCTCCCTGGGGATCCGGCGGGTGTACAGCCAGCTGCTCCCTGCCGGGAAGGTGGAAAAGCTGGAACAGCTGCTGAGGGAAAAGGGCGACAAGTCCAGGCTGGCCTTTGTCGGTGACGGCATCAACGACGCCCCGGTGCTGACCAGGGCGGATATCGGCATCGCCATGGGCGCCATGGGTTCCGACGCCGCCATCGAGGCGGCGGACGTGGTGCTCATGGACGACGATCCCCGGAAGATCGCCGAGGCCATCCGAATCTCCCGCAAGTGCATCGCCATCGTCTACCAGAACATCGTATTCGCGCTGGGGATCAAGTTCGCCTGCCTGCTGTTGGGAGCCATGGGCGCGGCAAATATGTGGTTCGCCATTTTTGCTGACGTAGGCGTCATGGTGCTGGCGGTGCTCAACGCCATCCGGGCACTGCATGCGCGCAAATAATCCGCTGTGGGCGTTGCCTCAACACGGGCAGGTGAAACATAAAGCTTGGCGGAGGATGCCCGGGGGCCGGCTGTCGTGCGCCCCGCCAGCGCGATTTCCACCGGCTTCTCCAATAAGGTATCCAACCGGGTATTTCAGGCCGAACAACTTGCAAAGGGGCCGCCTCGAAACGTTGTTTTGAGACGGCTCCTTTTTTGCGCTGACGGATCCTGGATACGTCTTTGCCGAAATTTGTGCGATGTTCACAAAATAGACCTTGTCACGGCTGTTTTTGTCCACTATAATAAAAGAGAATGCGGAAAGACCCGCACCCCGGCAACCCCGTACCCCTGAAGGAGGCGCTTATGTCCCAGAAAGATCAAACCAAATTCGTTGACAGGCTTGCGGCGTTTATCGTTGACAAGCGGACGCTGTTTTTCCTGGTGTACCTATTCGCCCTGGGCTTCTGCCTGGTGTCCATGAGCTGGGTGAAGGTGGAAAACGACGTGACCACCTACCTGCCTGAGGATACCGAGACCCGCCTGGGTTTGGAGGCCATGAATGACAATTTTGTGGTCACCGGCACTGCCCGGCTGATGGTATGCAACGTCACGTATGAAACCGCCCAGACCCTCTGCGACACCATCTCCGCGGTGGATGGGGTGCTGATGGTGACCTTTGACGACAGCGCCGACCACTTCCGGGACAGCGCCGCTCTGTATGATATCACCTTCCAGGATCCGCCCATGGACGAAGGGGCCATTACCGCCATGGACGCCATCCGCCAGAGCCTGGCAGGGTATGATTTTTATGTGGATACCACTGTGGGCTATGACGAGAACGCCATGCTGGACGAGGAAATGACGGTGATCCTCATTGTGGCGGTGGCTCTGATCATTGTGGTGTTGCTGCTGACCTCCCGCTCCTATTTGGAGGTGCCGGTGCTGCTGCTGACCTTCGGCGCGGCGGCTCTGCTGAACATTGGCACCAATTTCCTTTGCGGTACCATCAGCTTTATCTCTGACTCCGTGGCGGTGGTATTGCAGCTGGGCCTGGCCATTGACTACGCCATCATCCTGTGCCACCGGTACAGCGACGAGCGCGAGAGCAAAAATGCCCGGGACGCCGCCGTCACCGCCTTGCGCAAGGCCATTCCGGAGATCAGCGCCTCCTCCCTGACCACCGTCAGCGGCCTGGGAGCCTTGGCCTTTATGGAATTTGCCATCGGCAAGGATATGGCCGTGGTGCTTATCAAGGCCATTTTGCTCAGCCTGCTGTCGGTATTTACCCTGATGCCGGGGCTGCTGGTGCTGTTCAGCCCCCTGCTGGACAAGACCCGGCACAAGAAGCTGCTGCCCAACGTCACGCTGGTGGGCAAGTTCGCGGTGAAGGCCCGGCGGGTGGTGCCGCCTCTGTTTGTGGCGATCCTGGTGGGCGCCTTCTGGCTGTCCAGCCAGTGCCCCTATACCTACAGCTATACCAACCTGAAGACCGCCAAAATGGCGGATCGCCAGACCGCCTACTTCAAGATCAAGGACGTCTTCGGGGAAAACAATATGATCGCCCTGGTGGTGCCCAGCGGCGACTATGAGGCCGAGAGCCGGATTCTGAAGGAACTGGAGGCTCGCCCCGAAGTGAAGGGGACTATGGGCCTGTCGGGCATTGAGATCATGGACGGCGTGACCCTCACCGACGCCATGACCCCCCGGGAACTTTCGGAGCTGGTGGGCATGGACTATGAGGTGATCCAACTGCTTTACACCGTTTACGCCGCCCAGAATAACCAGTACGGGGCGATCCTGGGGGATCTGGAGGACTATGAAGTCCCCCTGTTTGATATGCTGGTGTTCCTACTGGATCAGCTCAGCGAGCACAACATATCCCTGACCGATCAGGAGGAAATGGCGGCCATGGATATGCTGGGTCAGCTGGACAGCGCCCGTACCCAGCTGCAAAGCCAGCGCTACAGTCGCATGGTGATCTACCTGAATCTGCCGGAGGAAGGAGAGGAAACCTATGCCTTCCTGGATACCATTCGCGGGATCGTTGGTCAGTATTATGAGGACGATTACTATCTGGTGGGCAACTCCACTAGCTCCCGGGATCTGGCCTCCTCCTTTGAAAAAGACAATCTGATCATCACCATTTTGTCTACCTTCTTCGTCATTGTGGTGCTGCTGTTCACCTTCCGGTCGGCAGGCCTGCCTCTGCTGCTGATCACGGTGATCCAGGGCAGTATCTGGATCAATTTCTCCGTCCCGACCATTACCGGTCAGCCCCTGTATTTCCTGGGATATCTCATCGTCCAGGCCATCCAAATGGGCGCCAACATCGACTACGCCATTGTGATCTCCAGCCATTACCAGGAGAAAAAGGAACTGATGCCCCACAAGCAGGCCATCCTCTACGCTCTGAACGCCGCTTTCCCTACGGTGTTCACCTCCGGCACCATTTTGGCTGCCGCGGGCCTGCTCATCGGCAACCTGTCCGCCCAGCCGGTGGTGTCCATTATGGGTACCTGCCTGGGCAGAGGCACCATAATCTCCATAATTCTGGTGCTGTTTATCCTGCCTTCCTTCCTGGTGCTGGGAGACTCCATCATCAACCGTACCAAGTTCCAGATCAAGGGCCTGGAGCCCACGGTTACCACAGCCTCCGGCATCATCCGGGTCAAGGGCCGGATCCGGGGCTACGTCCGGGGTACTCTGGACGGCGATTTCAACGGTACCATCAGCGGCGAGCTCAGCGCCAACATTTCCACGGATACCCAGCTGGAACAGACCCAGGGAGAGGAAGGTGAGGACAATGAGTAAACGAATCCTTTCGGTACTCCTGTGCGCCGGGCTGATGCTGGCCCTGGCCCTGACCTGCTTCGCGGAAGAAACGGAAGAAACGGAAGACACGGGGAAGGTGCTGTACATTTCCACGGAAGATCAGCTGCTAAGCTTCGCGGAGGACTGCCGCCTGGACAGCTACAGCCGGAATCTGACGGTGGTGCTGAAGGCGAATCTGGATATGACCGGCTTGGATTTTTCCGGGATTCCCAGCTTCAGCGGCACCTTTGACGGCGGCGGCCACCGGATCGCCGGGCTGGATCTGTCTCAGGACGGCTCCTTCCAGGGGCTGTTCCGGTATCTGACCGAGACGGCGTTGGTGCGGGATCTGACTGTCCTGGGCAGCCTGGAGCCGGGGGGCAGCCGCTCCCGGATCGGCGGCATCGCGGGGAGCAATGCCGGACGGATTGAAAACTGCGCCTTTGAAGGGCGGATCACCGCCGCGGACGGCGCGGGCGGCATTGCCGGCGTCAACACCGTCACCGGCGTCATTGAAGACTGCGACGTGAGCGGCAGTATTTCCGGCAACCATTTTGTCGGCGGCATGGCAGGGGAGAACCGGGGCGTGATCCGCGGCTGTATCAACCAGGCGCAGATCAACGTCACCTCTCAGGAGAATGAGGTGGCCCTGGAGGATGTGACCATGGATACCATCCTTTCCTCTGAGGCCGCCGGTACGGTGACGGACGTAGGCGGCATCGCCGGTAACAGCACCGGGGTCATCCGGGATTGTGAAAACTACGGCGACGTGGGCTATCGGCTCATGGGCTATAACATCGGCGGCATCGCCGGCACCCAATCCGGCTATATCACCGGCTGCCGCAACCAGGGAGCCATTCAGGGCCGGAAGGAAGTGGGGGGCATTGTGGGCCAGATGGAGCCTGCGGCCCTGGTTACTTATGACGAGGACGCCTTGCAGATTCTGCAGCGGCAGCTGAAGGCCATGAGCGGTACCATCAGCAAGACCACCTCCAACCTCCAAGGGGCGGCTCAGGATACCTACGGCCAGGCGCAGACCATGATGGAATATGTCCAGGAAGCCTATGACGCGGTGGATATGCTGATCCCGGATGACGGGGGCATTCAATTGCCGGATGAGGATTCCATCCTGGCTGCCCAGAACGCCATTGCCGGGAGCCTGGCCGGAATGCAGCACACCCTGGAGGGCATGACCGCCTCCACACAAACCGCGTTGGGCACCCTGACCAATAATCTCAGCACTCTGCAAAGCCAGATCAACGCCATGAGCGAGACGCTGAACAACGTATCCCAGACCATGGGCGGCAGCATTGCCGACGTATCCGACAGCGATACTCCGGCGGATCTCACCGGAAAGGTGTCCGACTGCCGGAATCTGGGGCCGGTGCTGGCGGATCTCAACGCCGGAGGCATTGCCGGGGCCATGGCGCTAGAGAACGACCTGGACGCCAGGGAGGATCTGCAAATCCAGGGGGAAAGCTCCCTGAATTTTGAGAGCCAGCTCCGGGCGGTGACGCTGAACTGCGAAAACCGGGGCGTGGTTACGGTGGGCAAGCAATGTGCCGGCGGCATCGTGGGCTGGCAGCCCTTCGGCCTGGTGAAGGAATGCCGCAATACCGGTGACGTGGAGGCGCAGGACGCGGAGTATGTAGGCGGCATCGCCGGGCAGAGCCAGGGATTTATCCGGGCGAGCAGCGCCAAATGCCGGATTTCCGGCAGGCGCTGGGAAGGCGGCATCGCCGGAAGCGCCGCGGTGGTCACGGACTGCCGCAGCATGGTGCAGCTGCTCACCGCCACCGAACGCCGGGGAGCGGTGCTGGGCGACCGGGAGGAGGACACCCACCAGCAGGAGACGCCCATTGCCGGGAACTACTATTTCCCGGTGTCCGGAGATCCGGGGGGCATCGACGGCATCAGCTATGACGGTCTGGCGCAGCCTTTGACGCAGGAGGCGTTTTTCGCCCTGGAGGGGCTTGCGGAGCTGTTCCGTCAGGTTTCGGTGACCTTCCAGTACGACGACGGTACGGAAAGCACCCTGACAGTGGCCTTTGGCAGCGCCCTGGAGGAGGACTGGATCCCCGAGGTGCCGGTTCGGGACGGGGCGGTGGGTCACTGGGAAGGCCTGGAGGAGGCGGATCTGTCCCAGGTGGTCTTCGACATGACCTTCCGGGCGTCTTACACCGACCACTTGACGGTGATCCAGAGCACTCCCGAAGAGGGACAGCTGCTGCCGCTGCTGCTGACGGAAGGGGAATTCACCCCGGGCGCCGTTTTGACGGTGGAGACCCTGGAGGGGGACGACCCTGCTCTGGACGAGGATCAGACCATGGAGGGGGTCTGGCGCTTTGAGACCACCAACGTCCTGAACCTCACCCGGGGCAGACTGCGCCTGCCGGAGGGACTGACGGAGGAGACGCTTTCCGTCCGGATCCGGGGCTGGGACGGCGTCTGGCGGGAGGAGAGCTGTGTCCTGGACGGCAGCTACCTGACCTTCTCCCTGGAGATGGGAGACGGAGCCGTGGCTCTGATCCGGGAGGACGCGCCGCTATGGCCCGCTGTTTTGGCCGGTTCCGCGGGGGCGGTTTTGCTCCTGGGGATCCTGGCGGCGGCCCTGATCCGCAGACGCGGAAACGGGAAACCGCAGGCCCAGGAGCCGGCGGAAAAACAGGATCCCTGAAGGAAAACTGCGCTGTCGTTGTGTACCGAAAAAATTAAGGAAAAAACCCAGTTTTGTACACAATTAACAGTTTACAACCAGGAATCCATATTGTATAATAAATCCGTATGGAGTTATCGAATTCCGTGCGAACACAGTTAAACATACTGCCCAGGCAGTAATAAAATGGAGGAATTACCATGTCTGTTAAAGTTGCAATCAATGGTTTTGGCCGTATCGGTCGTCTGGCCTTCCGTCAGATGTTCGGCGCTGAGGGCTTCGAAGTGGTCGCCATCAACGACCTGACTTCCCCGAAGATGCTGGCTCACCTGCTGAAGTACGACTCCACCCAGGGCAACTACGCCGCTCAGGGCCACGTCGTTGAGGCCGGCGAGGATCACATCGTTGTCGACGGCAAGAAGATCACCATTTATGCCAAGGCCAACGCCGCCGAGCTGCCCTGGGGCGAGCTGGGTGTGGACGTTGTCCTGGAGTGCACCGGCTTCTACACCTCCAAGGCCAAGGCTCAGGCTCACATCGACGCCGGCGCCAAGAAGGTCGTTATCTCCGCTCCCGCCGGCAACGACCTGCCCACCATCGTTTACAACGTCAACCACGAGACGCTGACCAAGGACGACCACATCATCTCCGCCGCTTCCTGCACCACCAACTGCCTGGCCCCCATGGCGAAGGCTCTGAACGACCTGGCTTCCATCGAGTCCGGCATTATGTGCACCATTCACGCCTACACCGGCGATCAGATGATCCTGGACGGCCCCCAGCGTAAGGGCGACCTGCGTCGCAGCCGTGCCGGCGCTGTGAACATCGTTCCCAACTCCACCGGCGCTGCCAAGGCCATCGGCCTGGTCATTCCCGAGCTGAACGGCAAGCTCATCGGCGCTGCTCAGCGTGTTCCCACCCCCACCGGCTCCACCACCATCCTCAACGCCGTCTGCTCCAAGAGCGTCACCAAGGACGAGATCAACGCTGCCATGAAGGCTGCCGCCACCGAGTCCTACGGCTACAACGAGGATGAGATCGTCTCCTCCGACGTCATCGGCATGCGCTACGGCTCCCTGTTCGACGCCACGCAGACCATGGTCTGCGCTCTGCCCGACGGCAAGAGCCAGGTTCAGGTCGTGTCCTGGTACGACAACGAGAACTCCTACGTTTCTCAGATGGTTCGTACCATCAAGCACTTCGCCAAGCTGCTGTAAGCTCCTCCCTTCACGCACAGCGCGGGCCTTCTTCGGAAGGCCCGCGTCAGACCGTCGAGAAACCCCAGTTTTGCGTCAGGCAAAACTGGGGTTTTGAGCATATTGGGGCCAGAATATGAGGATTTGCAAAAGGTTGCGGGAGTCCTCCCACTTCCTAAGGAAGCTCTGATTAAATCGGCAAGAGCTGATGCCGAGAGATTTTGACTCAGCCGAAAGTTTAAAAAGTGGAGGAATACTGTATGTATTTCCCACTTTTTAAACTGCACGGATGGGGCAAAAGATCCGGCATTCAGCCGAAGACGATTTATTCAGAGCTTCCCTAATTGCGAACTTTTTCAAGTTCATGGCAGCAAATTTAAGCCTCACCCAATTTGTTGCCTGGGCCAGGCCTGTGTATCTCGTATATCGCATGCCATGCTTTTCCTTGGCATCCGCAAAGGTTCGTTCAACGGTT
>CALWXQ010000052.1 GCA_944385545.1 uncultured Oscillospiraceae bacterium
GCACAAATTTTATGGGGATTCTTGCTATTTCCTAAGATATGATTTATAATACTAGGGAACCTCTGAATAAATCGTCTGCTGCTCAGCGCTTGCCGATGGAATCAGAGATTCCCTGGAAGAATCTATAAATCGTTAAGGAGATTGGTAATATGGAAAAGAAACCCGTTCTTGTAGTATTGGCAGCCGGTATGGGCAGCCGTTACGGCGGGCTGAAGCAGATCGATCCCGTTGGATGCCAGGGAGAGGCCATTCTGGACTATTCCATTTACGACGCCCATTTGGCCGGATTTGAGACTGTGGTGGTCATCATTAAGGAGGCCATCCGGGAAGATTTTATGAATACCGTAGGCAAGCGTCTGGCCAAAGCGCCGGTGGAGATCCGCTACGCTTACCAGGAGCTGGACATGCTGCCTCAGGGTTACTCCTTGCCGGAAGGCCGCACCAAGCCCTGGGGCACCAGCCACGCGGTGCTTTGCGCCGCTCAGGCCATCGACGGCGCCCCCTTCGCGGTGATCAACGCCGACGATTACTACGGCGCGGCCGCGTTCCGAACCATTTATGATTGGCTCAGCGCCGCCCGGGATCCCTACGGCTACTGCATGGTAGGCTACGAGCTGGGCAAGACCGTCACCGAGCACGGCAGCGTGGCCCGGGGCGTCTGTCAGGCGGACGGGGAAGGGAACCTATGCGCCATTGTGGAGCGTACCCGGATCGAGCAGCGGAAGGACGGCATCTTCTTCACCGAAGACGGGGAAGTTTGGACTGAGCTGCCGCCTCAGACCCTGGTGTCCATGAACCTGTGGGGCTTTATGCCCAGCATGATCCGGGAGATCGGGGAGCGATTCCCGGCCTTCCTGGACAAGACCCTGGCGGAGAACCCCCTGAAGGGAGAATTCTTCCTGCCCCTGCCGGTTCAGCAGCTGATCCAGGAGAAGAAGGCCACCGTCCGGGTGCTGGCTTCCCCGGACAAGTGGTACGGCGTGACCTATGCCGCGGACAAGCCCGTGGTGGTGGCCGCGCTGAGAGCCATGACCCAGGAGGGCAAATACCCCAACGGCCTTTGGGGATAAGCCAGAAAGAGGGACCGCTTTCACAGCGGCCCCTGTTTTTTTATGGATTCCCCCACAACAGACCGAAGCTCCTTGGGGAGGGCCAAGGGGTGCGTCAAAATAGGCGACCCCATGGCAACGGCGGCGGATTTGTAAAAAAATTCGGCATGGAATGTAACATTTTTCCATCCTGGCCCGTGTTATTGGTGAAAGGCAAAGACAGAAGGAGGTCAACATATGACAGAAGCCTTTTTGGCCGGGGCAATGGATCGCCACGGGGACGCGGTATACCGTCTGGCCCTGTGCCGGCTGCAAAACATTCCGGATGCCCAGGACGTTTATCAGGATACCTTTCTGCGTCTGTTTCAGCAGAAGCAGGCTCCCGTGTGGCCGGAGGAACGGCTGAAGGCATGGCTGCTGCGCACGGCTATGAACCGATGCGCCGACTTGGGCCGCCGCCGGAAGGTTAGGCAATCCATACCCTTGCAGGACATCCCGGAGCTGTCCGGGGAGGACTGCTACGGCTGCATCGACCTGTGGGATGCTGTGAACCGTCTGCCGGAGAAGCAGCGAACCATTTTCCACCTGCGCTACGGGGAAGGGTGGGACACGGAGCGGATTGCGAATTTCTTGGAGATCCCAGCCTCCACCGTACGGGTAAACCTGAACCGAGCCAGAAACCAGCTGAGAAAGGAGCTTAGCGACGATGAAACTGAATAACGATTACGCAAGAACTGTGGAAAAGATCCACGTGCCCCAGGCGCTGAAGGAGCAGGTACTGGCGGCGGCCAGGGAGCGGGCCGCCGGGGAAGGGAAGTCCCGGCCCGGCAAATACCGCGCCAGGCCCCGGCTATTGCCCCGGCTGACCGCGGCGGCGATCCTGCTTGTGCTGCTGCCCGTGGCGGCCTATGCGGCCTTGCGGTATACGGATTTGAAGGAGTATCTCAGCCGCTCCGGCATGGAGGATCTGCAGGCTGTGGAGGAGATGAACGCCTTGGTGCAGACCACCGCTCCGGAGGGGCAGACCCGGCAGACCGAGGATGACGGCTACACCTGGTATGAAAACGCCTATGCCCGCTGCGCCGTTACGGAAGCGGTGTGCGACAGCGGCTCTATTTACCTGGCAGCGTTGATCCAGCCTGTCAGCGAGGACTTCTTTCTGATCCCCAGCGGTGTCTTCTTGGATGACGCTGTGGGAAATCTGGGGCTGCCCGGGGTCACGTCCATGGATCAGACCGTGGCGGAATATGCCGCCTCCCTGGGGAAGACTCCGGTGAGCGTTTCCGTGGGCTATTGGTGGCAGGAAAATTATCTGGGCGGCGCCCAGGACTTCCAGTGCTATGAGGACGGCTCCGTATCCATCTTCTTCAGCGCCGCCAACATCACCGGCCAGACCCAATTTGCCCTGGACTGCGCTCTGGTGTCCGTCACCGAGAATATGGACATGGAGGAAAACCTGGCGGTTCGGAAGGAATTCCAGATCCAGATCCGGGATCAGAGCACTATCCAGGAGACGACCTTTACCCAATTTGACCCGGCTCTGGCGGAAGACCTGGGCGCGGAGCTGGAACTGCTGAGCGTCACCCTGGAGCAAACGGAGATGGGCGTCTATGCTTCTTTCCGTTACCGGGAAGCGGAAGGCAGCGAAGGCTTCAACTTCGCCCTTCTGGACAGCGCGGGCCAGGAGCTGCCCGGTTTGCCCGCCGGAGGCGGCTATGACCATAGGGAGAACGAGGACGGCACCTTCACGGAAACCAAGGCCTACCAGAATCCGGACAGCCTGGAGGGCCTGACCTTCCGGGTACGCCGGTTCGCCGATGGGGAAGTATTCGGCCCCTACACCTTCGAATAAAGCAAAACAGCCTCTGAATCCATAGGCAAACGATCTGCCGTTCAGCCGAAGTCTATGGAATCAGAGGCTGTCTGATCGCGCAGATGGGGGCCTGTGAAAAGCAGTCCCTGCCATCCGCGTCGCTTTGCCACAATCCCGGGGCCGGAAAATGTACAGACAGCCGCTGCCATGCCTGCTGATATAGGCTATACATAGCCTATATAGTATTACGCATCGCCTATATTGCCCCGCAAAATTGCCTATGATAAAATTAGTAACCATCCGGGGAGGGAAAGAATGGACACTGTAACCGCTGTCAGGAACCGTATTCTGCAATTATGTGGGGAGCGCGGGATCACAATTAACAAGCTGTCAACGATTTCCGCGCTGTCCCCATCCAGCATCAAGAGCATTCTCTACGGCAAAAGCCAAAACCCCAAGCTTTTGACCATCAAATTGATCTGCGACGGCCTGGGCATCACCTTGGGAGAGTTTTTCTCCACGCCGGAGTTTGACGCTTTGGAGCAGGAGATCCGGTGATATGGCGGATTGAAACGCCCATCCGCCGGCAGCCATGAGCGGCCTCAGGCCGTCCGCTTCGGACACAGCGCCAGGTTCCCGGGGCTGACGGACAGGCCATGGCGCTGCGCAGTTTCATCTGCTGAAGCATGGGGATTTTAAGCAGGGAAAAAAGCTTGCCCCTTTCCAAAAGCATCGTTTTAATGCCGTCTTAAACTGAATACGCCATCTCTAAGGCCACCTTAGTCTGCGGCGCTGTATAATACAGGTAAAGAAAACCCGCAGTCATTTAAGGAGGTGTGCCGAATGGAAGAATTGGCGTTGACGTTAGGTATCATTTATACGTTTGTGGTGGGCTATTTCTTTGCGCGCAAGGCTGACTGCTTTATGCGCAAGCACCCCCGCGCCTTTCCCGGCAAACGCAGAATCATTGTCGTGCCTCCCGTTTGGCATGACGGTTCCTATGCCGATCCCGAGGCTTTCCACAAACCCTGTAACGAGGAGAAACCAAACCATGAAACCGGTGATTCATGAACATATCTTGGTCTGCCTGTCCTCTGCTCCGTCAAACGCGAACACCATCCGCGCCGCCGCAAAGCTATCCCAGGCGTTTGGCGGAACCATGACCGCCCTTTATGTGCAGACCAAAAGCTCCGACCAAATGGGAGCAGAGGACAGGCGGCGCTTGCAGCGGCATACCCGGCTGGCGGAACAATTCGGCGCTTCCGTTTCCACCGTAACCGGGGATGATGTGGCGTTTCAGATCGCTGAATTCGCAAGGATTGCCAAAGCTACGAAAATTGTACTGGGCAGAAGCGTCGTTCCCAAAGGAAGAATCTTTGCCCCGAAGCCCCTGACAGAGCAGCTGGTGGAACTGGCTCCCTATCTGGATGTCTATATCATCCCGGACTCGGCCGGTAAGAACCAGCGAAGGCGAAACCCCGCCACAAAGCAAAGAATCCTGCCCTCCCTCCGGGATATGTGGATCACCATGGGGATTCTGGCCCTGTCAACGGTGATCGGCTTTGTGTTTCATAGGCTGCGTTTTACCGAAGCCAATACCATTACGGTGTACATTTTGGGCGTGCTGCTTACCGCTCTGTTCACAAAAAACTATGTTTGCAGCGGCATTTCCTCCCTGGTAGGAGTGCTGCTGTTCAATTTCTTTTTCACGGAGCCACGGCTGAGCTTTCGTGCCTACGCATCCGGTTACCCGGTGACCTTTGCCATTATGCTATTCGCGTCTCTTTTAACAGGAACGCTGGCAAACCGCCTGGCCGTCCATGTAAAGCGCTCCACACAGACAGCTTGGCGGACACAGGTGCTTTTGGAAACCACACAGCAGCTGAGCCAGGCGGAATCGGAAATGGATATTTTGGAGGTCATGGCAGATCAGCTTCTGAAATTGCTGAATCGACCGATCCTTCTTCAGTGCGTCAACGGAACGACCATCCGGCGGTTTCCGGAGGGGGAATCGCCGGACGATTTTCCGGATACAGCTTCCCAGCGGTTCTCTTTCCAAATCGGCGGCGAACCATTCGCGCAGGCGCTTGTCTATGGGAACGCCTTGGAACCCCTGGAAAGCGGTATTCTCCATTCGATTCTTGGGGAGGGCGCGTTGGCCATCGAAAACAGGCGAAATGCCCGTCAGAAGGAAGAAGCCGCTGTTCTGGCGAAAAACGAGCAGCTCCGGGCCGATCTCCTGCGCTCCATTTCCCACGATCTGAGAACCCCTCTGACCTCCATTTCCGGCAACGCGGAAACCCTGCTCACCAGCGGCCATGGAATGGAAGAATCGGACAGGCGCAATCTGCTGACGGATATTTATGAGGACGCCGTCTGGCTGATCCGGCTGGTGGAAAATCTGCTGTCCATTACCAGAATCGGAGAGGGACAGGCCCAACTGAATATGACCACGGAGCTTGTGGATGAAGTGATCACGGAATCTGTGCGGCACATTCGCGCCAAAACCCACACCATTGAAACCGATTTCGGCGGCGAGATCCTGTTATCCCAGATGGACGCGAGACTTATCAGCCAGGTGATCATCAATTTGGTGGATAACGCCGTAAAATACACACCCCAGGGCTCCAAGATCCGCATCCGCGCCCGGAAGCAGGGGAAGCAGATCCTTGTCTGTGTTGCCGATGACGGCCCCGGAATTCCTGATGAACGGAAATCCAGAGTGTTTGAGATGTTCTACACCGGCAACGGCAAAATCGCGGACTGCCGCCGCAGCATGGGTCTGGGACTTTACCTGTGTCAAGCCATCATACATCTTCACGGCGGAGAGATCACCTTGACGGACAACACCCCCCATGGGTGTGTCTTTTCCTTTACACTACCCATCAGCGAGGTGACGATTAATGCATAAATTCCTTATTTTGGTGGTGGAGGACGATCCTGCCATCCGAAATTTAATGGCGGCCACTTTGAAATCCCACGATTATCGGTTTATCACCGCGCCCACCGGGGCTTCCGCTCTGATGCAGGCCTCCACCGCGCAGCCGGATATTGTGCTGCTTGACTTGGGACTTCCCGATGTGGACGGTATTGAAATTATCCGAAAGATACGGACTTGGTCGCAAATGCCAATCATTGTGATCAGTGCCAGAGCGGAGGATACCGACAAAATCCATGCCTTGGATGCCGGCGCCGACGATTATCTGACCAAGCCCTTTTCGGTGGAGGAACTGCTGGCGCGGCTTCGGGTAACCCAGCGAAGATTAACCTTCATGCAAACGTCCGCGCCCAGCCCCATTTTCACCAATGGGGAGCTGAGGATCGATTACGCCGCCGGATGCGCCTGGCTTGGAGAACAGGAGCTGCATCTGACCCCTATGGAGTATAAGCTGCTTTGTGTGATGGCGCAGAATGTGGGCAAAGTGCTGACCCTCTCCTTCATCACCCAAAAGGTTTGGGGCAGCTCCACAGACAGCGACATTGCTTCCCTGCGCGTATTCATGGCAACCCTGCGCAAGAAGCTGAGCGCCGGAAAAGAAGAAGCCCAGTACATTCAAACCCATATCGGCGTGGGCTACCGCATGCAGAAGCTATAACCGCAATCCTTGGGACACCTTCCGAAGGAGGGTGTCCTTATCTTTATGCCGTCTTAAACTGACGACTTCCGTTTTAAGAGAATCTTTGTGGGTTTTCCAGTAAAATAAAACAAAGGAAATCACAGGAAAATTGATCGCGGAGGCAAATTTTATGATTCCTGCATTATGTATCTTTCTTGTTCTTTACATACTGATGTTGACCTTGCAGAAATACAGGCCGTGGATTGCCCTGTCCGGCGCTGCGGTGTTTATCCTGCTGGGACTGGCGGGCGTTTACGACTTCACACCGGCGCAAGCCCTGGGGGCTGTGGATTACAATGTGCTTCTGATGATCGCGGGCACCATGGGGATTGTCACACTTTTTATTGACAGTAAAATGCCCGCCCTGCTTGCGGAGCACTTGATTGCCCGGGTGCCCAATGTGAAATGGGTTGTCACGGTGCTTGCCCTGTTCGCGGGGATTGTCAGCGCGTTTGTGGACAATGTGGCAACGGTTCTGATGGTGGCTCCCATCGGCCTGGCAATTTCCCGGAAGCTGAACATATCGCCGGTTCCCGTGCTCATCGCCATTGCCGTATCCTCAAATTTACAGGGCGCGGCTACCATGGTGGGCGATACCACCAGTATGCTGCTGGGCAGCTTCGCCGGTATGAATTTCCTGGACTTCTTCTGGATGAACGGCAAGCCCGGTATTTTCTGGGGCGTGGAGCTTGGGGCCGTTGTCTCCTGTATCGCGCTTCTGATTTTGTTCCGAAAAGATCGTCAGCCGGTCAGCGCCAAAGTGGAAACAACGGTGAGCGACTATTTCCCGTCCGTTTTGCTGGTTGGGGCAGTGGGACTTCTTATTTTGGCATCCTTCCTTCCGGAGCCGGAAAATGGGTTCCTGCTGCGTCTGTACAACATTCGAAGCGGCCTGATTTGCATCACCCTTTGCCTCATCGGCGTCATTTGCGCCTGCGTAAAAAAGAAGTCGATTTTCACCGTGAAGCAAGTGCTCAGGGATATGGACAAAGACACGCTGCTTTTGCTGTTCGGCCTGTTTATCGTGATAGAGGGCATTAAAACTGCCGGCGTCATTGACGCGGTAGCCGATTTGTTCTATCACTTCGCGGGAGACAATCCCTTCCTTCTGTATACGATGATCGTATTCGCTTCGGTTGTCCTCTCCGCGTTCATCGACAACATTCCGTATGTGGCCACCATGCTGCCCGTTGTGCAGAGCATTTCGGCTTTGATGGGAGCGGAGCCGTATGTATTCTACTTTGGCCTTTTGACCGGGGCGACCTTGGGCGGCAACCTGACGCCCATTGGGGCGTCCGCCAACATCGCCGCCATCGGGATTCTGCGTAAGAACGGAGAAACCGTTAGACTTCGTGACTTTTTGCGGATCGGCGTTCCGTTTACGTTCTCAGCGGTACTTGCCGGTTACATTTACATTTGGATGGTATGGGGAGGTTGAGCCATGCTGAAGCAAATGATGAAACTATCCCCCGGACGCATGATCGCCCTTGGCTTCGCGGCTGTGATTCTGATCGGCTCCGGCTTACTGATGCTGCCGTGCAGTGTGCGGGAGGGACAGGACATTGCCTACATCGACGCCCTGTATACCTCCACCAGCGCGGTATGCGTCACCGGATTAATTGCTATTGACCCCGGTACAGCCTTTACGCCCATAGGCCGCTTTTTCCTCGCGGTGCTGATTCAGGTGGGCGGATTGGGGGTTACAACCGTTGGCGCCGGTGTGATTCTGTTGATGGGCAGAAAAATCAACCTGAAGGGCCGGAACCTGATTCGGGAAGGCAGCAACCTGGAAAACGGCAGAGGGACTGTCCGATTCGTCCGGCAGGTGCTTTATACCACCCTGACCATCGAACTGATCGGCGCGGGCATCAACTTTCTGGTATTTGTCCGGGACTATCCGCCTCTGGAGGCTCTGGGGTACAGCTTGTTCCACAGCGTAGCGGCGTTTAATAACTCCGGGTTTGATATTCTGGGACATTCCGGGGAGCTGTATTCCAACGAAAATCTGCTTGTATATCATGACAATATCCTGCTGAATCTGGTGACTACGGGGCTGATTATCTTCGGCGGTATCGGCTTTCTTGTCATTCAGGAGATGCGGAAAAACAAGTTTCGTTGGAAGAAATATTCCATGCACGCGAAAATCGTCCTGTCTGTGACCGCATTCCTGATTATCACCGGCACAGTGCTGATTAAGCTGACGCAAAGGGATGAGAGCTGGCTAGGCGCCTATTTTCACAGCGTATCCGCCCGTACGGCAGGCTTTTCCACTACCAATATGGCAAGCTATACCGATGCGGGACTGTTGGTTCTGATCGTACTGATGTTCATCGGCGCGTCTCCCGGCTCCACCGGCGGCGGTATTAAGACCACCACATTCTTTGTGCTGTTCAGAGGAATTCTGTCCGCCGCCACCAACAAACAGGAGAAGGCCTTTAAGTATTCCATTCCCGGAGACCTTTTCCGCAAAGCTGCCGTGATTGCGCTGCTGGCTTTGGCGGTGGTGATCACCGGTACCTGGCTGATGATCGTCATGGATCCCAATGTGCCGATGATCGATGCGTTGTTTGAAATTACCAGCGCCTTTGGCACCGTGGGCTTGTCCACCGGTATTACACCGACGCTCAGTGTGGGCTCCAAGCTCCTGTCTATTTTGGTCATGTATATCGGACGGCTCGGCCCGCTGACGGTGGCGTCCTTGTGGTACTTCACCAGAGGCGAACGGGCGGCTTACCCGGAAGGCAATATTGCCATTGGATAATGGATGGAGGTATGAACGATGTTTAAGAAAAACGCGAAAGACAAAACTACATACGCAATTATTGGTTTGGGGCGCTTCGGTATGGCGCTGGCCTTGGAGCTTGCCGATTCCGGCGCGGATCTGATCGTGCTGGATCGGGACGAAGAAAAAATCAGACAGATCCGGGAATACACCGACAATGCGTTTGTGGTGCCGTCTCTGGATAAGAAAACCCTGTACGAAACCGGTATTCAAAACAGCGATGTGGCAATCGTCTGCATCGGGGAAGCCATGGATCAGTCCATTCTGACAACGCTGCATCTGGTGAGCATGGGCATTCCTTCCGTCATGGCCAAGTCCACCGGGAAGGAGCATGGGGAGATCCTGGAAAAGCTGGGAGCAAAGGTGGTCTACCCGGAGCAGGATATGGCGATCCGCCTTGCCCACCGCCTGGAGGCGTCCCGGATGCTGGACTACATCCAACTCTCGGAGAAGCTGAATATTTCTAAGCTGATGATTCCGGAAAAAATGGTTGGGAAAACGGTTCTGGAGGTCAATCTGCGGAAAAATTTCGGGGTGAATATCATCGCCGTAGAGAACGAGGGAAGTCTTCTGGAAATTGTGGGTCCGGAGTACATATTCCGCCGGGGTGACATCCTCTATGTATCCGGCTCCAAAAACGGACTGAACCGCCTGTCCCAGTGGGCGGAATAAGGGAACCTCTGATAAAATTCACAAGAGCTGACGCCGATAGATTCTGGCGTCAGCTCTTGCCGCTTAAATCAGAGCTTCACGAAAACAGGAACCATGTCAATTCCCATTGGATACCCCCCGGGACAGCATATTGGCTTTTGCTGAAAATCCAGATGACATTGGTCATACCATTTTTTGAAAACGATGGTATACTATCCTTGAGGTGGCGCAGCTGAAACCATTGTCCTTGGCAGCTGCTTCGGATTTTGAAGCAGCTATGCGCCGACGGTGTTCCGGAGCGGCGGGAGACTGACGATTGCCTTTTAGGCAGGGACTCTCTGAAGCGGCGAGCCTGCCACAGCGAAAACAATTCCCGGGAGGAAACGAAATGAAACAGCTTGCGGTTCTGGAAAAAGTGGCAGCCGCCTTGAATCAGGCGCATATTACGTGGTGCCTGGGCGCTTCCGGCCTGTTATATTTCAAGGGAAAAACAAATCATTTCCATGATATTGATATTCTTGTGGTGGATGATGATGTGCCGCGGTTGAAAGAAATTCTCCTGGAACTGGGAACCCTAGCGCCACCGAATCCCGACAGCCGGTATAAGACCCGTCATTTTCTGGAATTCACCATTGACGGAATTGATGTGGACATTCTGGGCGGATTTGTGATCGTATGCGATGGCATTGCCCACGATTGTTCCTTGCTGCCGGAGCAAATCGCGGAAACGGTTTCTCTGAACGAACAGACAATTCCTCTGCACGATCTCAATCTATGGCGGCAATATTACGAATGGATGGGAAGGGCCGATAAGGCGGCAATGCTCAAAGGGTAATACAAACCTTGTGTTCACTTGTTATCTGACGCATATTGAAGCAAAATCCGATTTTCATGAGGACTTAGACATGAATACACGGGAAAAATGGTTGGAGTGGGCAATAGAATTACAAAGTATCGTACAGGCAGGCATTTTCTATTCAAAAGACAAATTTGATATACAACGGTTTGAGAGAATCCGCGCAATGGCTGCGGAAATGATTTCCTATAAAACAGATATGGCTGGCGTGTGCGCCTATGCTGCACCCGACGAAATTCAACACAGCCTAAAAAGATGATCCTGACTAACAAGAGGTGATTTTCGGTCGCTGTGGCGGGACGGGGGTGATATACCTCTGCTTCCTTTTCCGGTCAGGCGGTTTTTGCCTTGTGAGCAAATCCCAATTTCCTCCGTGGCCGTACAAAATCCGCCTGTCCTACTGCCGCCGAAAAGTGACTGTCACCTGCTATCTGCCCGAGTTGCAGATGCCGCAGTCAGCCCCTTCCCGGCGTCAGCCGGAAGCAAAGGTTATAACACACTAGACTTTCCAGAGGAAAATCGTGTGCCAACAGGGGTGCTGCTCGCCCCTATTGGAAACCCAGAGCCAAAGGGGCTTCCCCTTTGGATACCCCTCGTTTTCGTCGCTTGTGCATATACAAGCCTACCACGCCTTGCATATTTCACAATCTCCGAAAACGAAAAAATCCCGCAGAGTTCGTCGCTGACGAAATGTTAAGCTCTGCGGGATTTTTAGTTTACCATAGCACGGGACAACAAAAGATGCCCACTTGTTCTCACTTAAGCGGACGGTTTCAAATGTTCCGCTGCCGTTTGAATTTGTTCCTGTGTTGGCTGCCAATAGAACGTGATTTCCACGATACGGTTGTCCCAGCAGACCAGATAAGTATCCAGGATGCTGTCGCTCCAGTGGAGCTGATAGGCTTCCTCTGCACCCCAAAGAGCAGGGTCAGCCGGCTCGAAGTGATCCATAAACACAAAATCGTCGTGGACCTCATCCTGTCTTTCGTTGATAAGACGGTCCTTAATCCAGTCGTAAAGAACAGGCAGCTTCACATCCGTAATTTCATAGCTGAGATCATACCCCTGAATCTCTTGCCCGTACAACAGGTCCTGCCGGTAGTCCCCATAGGACACCAGCGGGCTCTCCTGGAGCCTGGATTCCTTGGACCAGCGGGCGTCTACATGGGTCAGCTCCTCTACGGTGAGAGGCAACGGGTCGTCGTAGATGTCCCTGGTGATTCCGTTCCACTCGTATTGGCCCACCGGCTGGCTGCTGCGGTCATCCATGGGAAGCCAGCCGCCGATGGACGCTGCCACCACGGCCACCATCCCCACAATTACCAGCAATCCAACACAGATGCCACTCACCACACGGTTCATTGTTTTGGAAATGCCCTTTTCCTTCAGTTTCTTCATCATCCATCGACCCAAGAAAACGGGTACCACTGTCACGACTGCGATACAGACCATCAGCAAAAGGTGGGCGCTGGAGGCAGAGTAAGAGAGAAAAAGGAATGCGCCCACCAGAGCCAGAATCACCCAGGGCAGCCACTTGCGGGAGCGGAGAGGCAGAGAGATTCCGTGTTCTGCCGCCTTTCTTGCCCGGCGCTCCCAACGGAAGTAAAGAGCCAGATCCAGCACGGCCATCAGCAGAAGCAGCAGCCAGCAGGGAATAGAGGCAAGGCGGGTGACATTGGATAGATACTCCACCGGATCACGCCACAGTTGAGAGAATTGCAGATACAACGACCAAAACACCAAAACAACGGTGACCAGCTGGCCAAAGAGGATATTTTTTCGCATGGTCAGGTGGATGTTCTCCACCTGGGGCACCGGGTCCGTTTCGATGGGAACGGCATCCTCCCGGTCGGTACAGAAAATCTGCATCGCGTCCCACCGGAGCACCAGCTTCCACCCATCCCGGGCGATGAGTTCCTCTTTTTCCAGCTGCTTTTCGCTGGGCTGTGGGTCAAATTCCGAGGCTCCGGGGAAGTAGGTCACAGCGAACCGCAGCTTTTGCGGCGGAATCCGCTCGTAGGTCCAGAAGAAGTTGCCGGCCTTAGTCACCATCCAACCCTTTGCGGCCATGTCCTCCAGTTTTTTCTCAATGGTCTGCTGATCAAAGAAAGAAAAATTGGCAAGGGTGCGTTTCAGAGTTCTCATTGTGAATCCCCCTTTCTGATCAAATGCTCATAGTCAGCAGCTTGAAATCGGATACGCTGATACTCCCGCTCAAGCATTTCTTTTCCTTTTTCGGTAATGATGTAGCTGCGGCGGCGGCTTTCTGACTTTGTCTCCCGAATCATGCCCTCGGATGCAAATTGTTCCAACAGGTCATAGAGTGTTCCGGAACCAATGCTGACCCGGTCATTGGTAATGGTGCGAACCGTCTCCAAAATATCGGCTCCACGGCATTCCTTGTGAAGGCAGAGCAAGATATAAAACATCTGCTCTGTCAGCGTCTTGAACCTTTCTCTTGGCATCTTCACACCTCCGTTTCTCGATAATCGAGTTTTCTACTTATCTCTAAATGAGCAAATCTGAAAAATAAACAAAAAGCACTCCTTTTATGGTACAATGAGGAAGAACCACCAACCACA
>CALWXQ010000053.1 GCA_944385545.1 uncultured Oscillospiraceae bacterium
ATGACACCATAAGTGGGGTGTCAGAGCCGCGACCGGGCCCGCCGCAGCGGGCAGCTGTCGCAAATCTCCGATTTGCGGCTGAGAGGAGGCGGGGAGCACCCGGTTCTATCTGAGCACTGGAGAAAAACATACTGCGGTATCGACCTCTCAGTCAAAAATCAAAGATTTTTGCCAGCTCCCCTTCACAAGGGGAGCCCAGAGTGTCGAAAAAGCTTCGCAGAATTTGCCGCCGCAGCGGCAAAAAAAGTAAAAATCATTTTCTGCCGGGGCGCACCCCAGGGTGGTCTCTCTTGCCCCTTCGGGGCAATTCACCTTCTGTACCTGGCAGAAAATACCTATCAGGCTGCTTTTTGTGCGAGTTGTGCGCCGTAGGCGCACAAGGAGTGCGCGCAGCAGACTGCAACCCCTTTGTTGAAAAGCCCCGAAGGGGTTTTTCAACAGTCTGAGCTCCCCTTCACAAGGGGAGCCAAGGGGCGCGCGGGTTTCCGAGCCGGTACGTATCCTCTACAATTTCTGCTGTTTAAAGTCGATAAGCATTTTCTGAGAAATCTCGCTCCCCGGGACGGTTCAGGGCCGGAACCCCTCAAAAATGGGCAGCCAGCCCCGGGCCGCGGCGGCGTCGTAGGCTTCCCGGCTGCGCAGGGTCCAGGCAACCCCCTGGAGCTTCCACAGCTTCTCCCAGATCCGGGTGGTGGGGGTGGCGTCCCGCTGGTCAAAGCGGTAGGCCACGAAGTCCGGCCGGGTCAGGAAGTTGAACAGGTTATGGGTCAGGGCAAATTGCAAAACCGGATGCATCCGGCTGTTCCCGGCGGCCAGAAAATTCTCCGCCAGCTGGCCCCGGATTACCTCCGGGTGGTTCTTTTTCAGCAGGTAGACGCACCGGGGATCGAAGGATTCCATGCACCACGGCCCCCGGTATCCTGCCATAGCCGCCACGGCGGCCTCCACCAGTTGCCGGCAGTTGTCCCCGTCCGCCTTCAGCTCCACAATCAGCGGCGCCCTGCCGGCAAACAAGTTCAGCACATCCCGGAAGGCGGGAATGGTCTGGCGCGTGCCTTCCAGGGTATATTCCCTCAGCTGGGCCATAGTCAGGTCGGCGACCCTCCTGTCCGCCCCGGCGGTACGGGCCAGGGTGGAATCGTGGATCACCGCCAGATCGCCGTCGGCGGTGAGGTGGATGTCCAGCTCCACGCCGTACCCGGCCTCCAGCGCCGCCCGGAAGGCAGCCATGGAATTTTCCGGCACGCCGCCGCCGTGAAGCCCCCGGTGGGCATAGGCCCAGCCCCGAAGGGTCTCCATCCCGGGGTGTCCCCGCCGGCCCTGAACCGCCAGCGCCACCCCCAGGGCCAGGGCCGCCAGAATCAAAAGCAGCTTAAGCACAGTCGTCGCCTCCTTTCGCCACGGGCCGGCTGTCGCCGTGCCTGACCATCAGCATCGTAACCAAGGCCAGGGACACAAACACGGCGGCGTAGGGGAACAGCACGGTCATTCCCAGCCTGTCCATCAGATATCCCGAAAGCATGGGCGTGACGATCTGAGCCGTCATGGAAGCGGTGTAGTAAAAGCCCGTATACCGGCCCACATCTCCCTGGGCGCACATCTCCACCACCATAGGGAAGGAGTTGACGTTGATGGTGGCCCAGGCCACTCCCGCCAGAAGGAAAATCACATTCATGGCCCAGTCGGGGCTGGAAGCGCGCATAAAGGCGGCGCTGGCAAAGGCGGCCGCCAGCATCCCCACGCCGGCCAGAATGGTCTTCTTCCGGCCGATCCGGGAGGCCGCCGCTCCTGCCGGCAGATAGGCCGCCACAGCCGCCCCCTGGGCCAGGAGCATGGTGGTATTATAGTCCTTGCCCAGAATGTTCCCGGCGTATACGGCGTACTTGGAGGTGACGGCATTGTAGCCGAAGAACCAAAGCCCGATGGACAGCAAAATCAGAAGCAGCGAGCGCTTCTCGGCGGCGGTCAGTCCCCGCTTGTGTCCCTGGTCGGAGGGCTTCTCCAGGCCCAGGGCCAGGCTTTGCTCCTGCATTTCCCCGGCCCAGGCCGGTTCCCGGACGGTAAGCAGGAAGATCAGCAGGGAAAGCAGCATAATGGCCGCCACCACGGCGTAGTAGCCGGTATAGCGCATCAGGGCATTCTCCACCGCGGAGGTGGAGAAGATCATGCCCAGCACCAGCACCAGAATGCCGCCGGCGGTACCCATGAGGTTAATCACTCCGTTGGCCTTGCTGCGCAGAGGCTTGATGGTCAAATCAGGCATCAGGGCCACCGCGGGCGACCGGAAGGACGCCATGGCGATCAGCAGAAGCAGCAGCAGCCCGAAGAACAGCACCGCGGCGCCAGGGGACTGCCGGGTCATTTCCCCGGCGTAGGCCTGGCGGGCCGGACTGACGTAGTTGGTGTAGTCCGGGTTGGTCTGGGTTTTTCCGGTGTCCGGATCCACGGTTTTGCAGACGATGGCGGTGAATTCCTTCCTGGTGAACACCTGGGACAGCACAAATTCCTCTCCCTCCGGGGTGAGCAGTTCGGTCTGCCCCTGGCTGTCGTAGATCACCCCCAGGGCGGCGGGATCGTCTATGGCCGCTACCTGGGACAGGTTGCGCAGCTGCATGCCGTCCGCCACCGTCAGCCCCACCAGCAGCACCGCGGCGGCAACGGTACCCAGGGTGATGAAGGGGGTGCGCTTGCCGAAGCGGCTGGCGCACCGGTCCGACAGAGCGCCGAACAGAGGCAGCAGGAACACCGCCAGAATATTGTCCAGGGCCATGACGATCCCGGACCAGGTCTGGGACATGCCGAATTTGTTGGTGAGGGTCACGGGAACGGTGGCTTCATAGGCCTGCCAGAAGGCGCTGATCAGAAAAAAGGCAAAGCCTGTGAGGACGGTGCGTTTGTAATTGAGCTTCATAGACGACCTCCGATTTGGATTCTTGTTTCATTATAGCGCCGCTGCCGGATGAAGTCCAGACCTTTTCCTTGGAAAAGCCCGGCTCCGCCACAGCCGGACGAGGCAAAAAAGCATCCGTACCGAAGCGGTACGGATGCCGGCTTGGTTCAGGAAATCTCTCAGCCCCAGGGGTTCTCGGTGGGGTAGGGCAAAGACTTCGGCTGGTTGTAGGCGATGTCCTTGACGCCGAAGTACTTCAGCACCTCGAACAGTGCCTTGCCGCAGTGGGCGAAAGCCACGGCGCCGTGGTGGGGATAGCGCTTCTGAACCAGCACATGGCGGTAGAACCGGCCCATCTCATTGATGGCGAAGATGCCGATGCCGCCGAAGCTCCGGGTGGGAACGGGCAGAACCTCGCCTTCGGCGATGTAGGAGCGCAGCTCGCCCTCGCTGTCGCACTGGAGCCGGTAGAAGGTGATGTCGCCGGGGGCGATGTCCCCTTCCAGGGTGCCACGGGTGAAGTCCGGCTCGCCGCCGTTCTCCAGCAGCCGGTTCTGGATCAGCTGATACTTCACCGCGCAGCCGGTGCACATCTTGCACGAAGGCGTGTTGCCGCAGTGGAAGCCCATGAAGGTGTCGGTGAGCTTGTAATCAAACTTACCGGCGATGTCCTCGTCGTAGATGTACTGGGGTACGGAGTTGTTGATGTCCAGCAGGGTCACGGCGTCGGAGGTCAGGCACGCGCCGATGTACTCGCTGAGAGCGCCGTAAATGTCCACCTCGCAGGCCACGGGGATGCCCCGGGCCGCCAGACGGGAGTTGACGTAGCAAGGCTCGAAGCCGAACTGCTCCGGGAAGGCGGGCCAGCACTTGTCGGCGAAGGCCACGTACTTCCGGGCGCCCTTGTGGGCCTCGGCCCAATCCAGCAATGTCAGCTCAAACTGAGCCATCCGCTCTAAGAGGTCGGGGTAGATCTTGCCGTCCATTTCCTTCTGCATGTCGGCCACCACTTCCGGGATCCGCTTGTCACCGGCGTGGGCCTTGTAGGCCACCAGCAGATCCAGCTCGGAGTTCTCCTCCACTTCCACCCCCAGCTGATACAGCCCACGGATGGGGGCGTTGCAGGCGAAGAAGTCCTGGGGCCGGGGGCCGAAGGTGATAATCTTCAGATTCTTCACGCCGATGATGGCCCGGGCGATGGGCACAAATTCTTTCATCATCCGGGCGCACTCTTCGGCGGTGCCGATGGGGTATTCGGGAATGTAGGCCTTCAGGTGGCGCATGCCAAGGTTATACGAGCAGTTGAGCACGCCGCAGTAGGCGTCGCCCCGGCCGTTAATCAGGTCACCGTCGCCTTCCGCCGCGGCGATGTACATAGTGGGGCCGTCAAACTTCTGGCACAGCAGGGTTTCGGGGGTCTCGGGGCCGAAGTTGCCCAGGAACACCACCAGGGCGTTGACCCCGTTGGCCTTCACGTCCGCAATGGCCTTCAGAGCGTCGGCCTCGTTCTCCACGGTGATGGGGCACTCATACAGCCCTTCGCCGTAGGCGGCCACGATGTTCTTTCTTCTCTGGGTGGACAGGGCGATGGGGAAGCAGTCCCGGGATACGGCGATGATGCCAAGCTTCACTTCAGGAATGTTCATAGCAATTCTCCTTTATTATAAATACTTTGCAATGTCGATGTTCTCGCCGGTCAGGCCCACCTTGGCCCCGGCGTTCGCCTCGCCGGATTCCGGATGGGCCAGGAGCCACTTGTTCCGGGCGGTCATAAGCGCGTCCTCAGGGGTTTTGTTTTCCGTGGCCGGGCGATCGGTATTGGTCAGCCAGGGCAGGGCCACCAGCACCCGGAAGCCGTCCTCCTTATGGCAGTGGCAGGGGGCGTAGTGCAAGGTGGTGGCGTAGACCTCCACCAGCACCCCGGCGGGGACTTTGAAGGCCTTGACCTTGGCGGTGTCCAGAATGCCCTCCACAATCTCCTCCTGTTTTGCCAGCAGCAGAATGAAGTCCCGGGCGCCTAGGTTAAATTCGCTGTCGCGATGGTATTCCAGGCAATTGAGCTTGGTATTGTGGCCGTTGCACCAGCCAAGCTGGGTGGGCATGCCGCCGAAGCAGTGGTTGGAAATCTCCACGGCGGCGGGCAGCTCCTGCAAAACGGGATCCGTAGGCACATAGCCCACTCCCTCCGGCAGGGGGGTCTTCTCCAGGCCGGCGAGGATCTCCGCCACCGCCTGATCCAGCCCCTGGACGATCTGGCCGTAGGGCTTGAATTCCGGGTCGTATACAGAATAGATCTTCATGTTTCTTCCTCCTCGTTTCACCGGGCCAGCCGGGCGAACAGTTCCTTACAAGCGGGATAGATCTGCCGGAACTGCTGATACCGCTGCTCATACAGGGCCGTCAGCTCCGGATCCGGCTGGATCACCTGGGCAACCTCCACCAAAGCCTCCGCCGCGGCCTGGACGCTGGGGTATTCCCCGCAGCTGACCATAGCCAGCATAGCGCCGCCGTAGCCGGGGCCTTGCTCCGTCTTCACCATCTCCAGGGGGATGCCCAGCACGCTGGCGAAGATCGTCCGCCACAGGGGGGACTTGCTGCCGCCGCCGCAGATTTTAGAAGAAGGAATGGACAGCCCCAGGGACTTGGCCACCTCAAAGGAATCCCGGATAGCGAAGGCTACGCCCTCCAGCACCGCCTGGGTCAGGTCCGCCCGGGTGGTGTCCATGGTGATGCCGGTGAAGGTACCCCGGGCGTCGGTATCGTTGATGGGGCTGCGCTCCCCCATGAGGTAGGGCAGGAAATACACATGGTTGCGGCCCAGCTTCTCCCGGGTGATGGGGGCCTGCTCGGCGGCATAGTCGGCGGTGTGGAAAATATCTTCGCACAGCCACTTGTTGCAGGAGGCGGCACAGAGCATGCAGCCCATGAGATGCCAGCCCCCGTCGGCATGGGCAAAGGAGTGGAGGGCGTTGTTGGGATCCACGCCGAAACGATCCGAGGAAATAAAGATGGTGCCGGAGGTGCCCAGAGAAATGTTGCAGCCGCCGCTGCCCACTACCCCGGTGCCTACCGCCGCGGCGGCGTTGTCCCCCGCGCCGGCGGCTACCTTCACACCGTCGCCGATGCCCAGCTCCTTGGCGATCTCGGGCTTCACGGTGCCGATGCACTGGTAGCTTTCAAAGAGCTTGGGCATTTGGCTTTCAGAAATGCCGCAGATTTCCAGCATTTCCTTGCTCCAGCGCTTGTGCTCCACGTCCAGCAGAAGCATGCCGGAGGCGTCGGAGTAGTCGCAGGCGTGGACGCCGGTGAGGATGTAGTTTACATAATCCTTCGGCAGCATGATCTTGGCGATTCTGGCGTAGTTCTCAGGCTCCTGCTCCTTCATCCACAGGATCTTCGGCGCGGTAAAGCCGGCGAAGGCGATATTCGCCGTCAGCGCGGACAGCCGCTCCTTGCCGATCTGCTTGTTCAGGTAGTCCACCTGAGCCGCCGTACGGCCGTCGTTCCAAAGAATAGCGGGGCGGATCACGTTGTCCTGTTCGTCCAGGGCCACCAGGCCGTGCATCTGGCCGCCGCAGCCGACGCCCGCCACCTGGCTGCCGTCGAAGCCCCTGAGCAGCTCCGGCACGCCCTCCATCACCGCCCGCTTCCAGTCCTCGGGGTCCTGCTGGCTCCAGCCGGGCTGGGGAAGTTCCAGAGGATATTCCTTGGTCACGGAATTGAGAATCCCGCCCTGCCCGTCCACCAGCAGAAGCTTCGCGGCGGAGGTGCCCAGATCGATACCGATGTAGTACATACTTCCGGCTCCTTTCCTTTTTGACGGTCTGTTTCACCGTCTGCTCTTTCGTTATAGTTTAGTTAAATTTTAGCTGTTTGTCAACAGATTCTTTTCTATTATTTCTGTTTTGTCAAAGTGCATCACTTTAATAGCCTGTTTTTGTGTAGTTTATCTATAAATTCGCCGAGGTGGTTCCGAAAGATAACTCAATTCAATTTACTAAATTTATATAAACATTTAGTTGCTTTTTTTGCAACCCGGGGCTATAATGGGATCAGAAAGGAGGCGACGTCTCATGCAAGGAGTTACCGCCAAACAGATCGCCGAGCTGCTGGGGCTGTCCCCCTCCGCCGTGTCTCTGGCGCTGAACGGAAAGCCCGGGGTCAGCGAGGCCACCCGGGCCATGGTGCTGTCCACCGCCGCCCGGATGGGCTATACCCGGCTGGAGGCCTCCCCGGGGAGCAAGACCATTTGCTTCGTGCGCTATGCCGGAACCACCATCCAGATCGCCGAGCATACCACCTTCGCCTCCTTCGTGCTTCAGGGGGTGGAGGCCCGGGCCACCGAGCTGGGCTACGGCACCCAGGTGCGCTATCTGAACGCCGGGGACATGTTCAACCCCCAGATCCTGGAATCTCTTTCCAGTTCCAACGGCATTGTCTTCCTGGGAACGGATCTGACCCAGGCCCAGCTGCCGGAGCTGGAGCATCTTCTGGCCGCCCTGGAAAAGACCCCCCTGGTGGTAGTAGACAGCAGTCTGCTCTGCCGCCGGGCGGACTGTGTCATCAACGACGGCTTCGGCGGCGCCAAGGCCGCCGGGGAATATCTGCTGGCCCGGGGGCACCGGCGCATGGGCTACATTCAAGCCAGGCAGCGCATCCGCAACTTCCTGGATCGGGAAGCCGGCTTCCGGGAGGCCCTGGCCGAAGCCGGAGCCGCCGCCCCGGTGGTCATTCCGGTGGACATCTCCTCCGAAGGCGCCTTCCGGGACTTTGACGCCTGGCTGAAGGGCGCCGCCTGCCTCCCCCAGGCCCTGTTCGCGGAAAATGACGTTTTGGCCGCCGCCGCCATCCGGGTGCTGAAAAAGCACGGCCTGGGGGTGCCGGAGGACGTGTCGGTGATGGGCTTTGACGATGTGCCCGTGTGCCAGATGCTGGATCCTCCCCTGACCACCGTCCACGCCTACAAGGAGGAGCTGGGCGCCGTGGCGGTGGATCACCTGGACAGGCGCGTCCGCCGGGGAGAAGTCCCCCACGCCATGACCGGCGTAGGCCTGCTGAAAACCTCCCTGTCCATGACCCTGATCCCCCGGTACAGCGTCAGCAGCCCCGGGGATTGACCTTTGCTCCAAAACGCCCTCCGGCATCCCGCCCGGGAAGCCGGGGGATTTCGCTGCCGGGGAAGCGCCCCCGGCGGCCCCTTCGCGTCAGTTCCATCCGCCGCCCGGGGCCTTCGCGGCAACAAAAAAGCGCCCCCGGTGGGAGCGTGGACAAAGGCCGGATAAAAAAATGAAATGACCCTTGATTACATGCATCTTGCCATCGACACATTTTTTTCGTAATCAAGGGTCATTTCTGTTCACTCTTAGTATCTAACATCATTGGTTAACCTCTCTTTCTACAGATTGACGATTCTGATCGATCCATTCTCTACTCCACAAATCTTATTTCCTTCACATTCAATCCCTTCAGCGGGATGCTCTTATAAGTCGGGAATGATCATTGTTCGATGAATCGCCTGATAGGGCACCTTTTCCATTGCATCGGTTCTCGTTTGGCAGATGGTTTTCGCTTTGAACAAATTCGCTTATGATCCTTTGGCAAATCGATTTGGATGGAATTTTGGTTTACTGGTACGTAAGCGTTTGCTTATGTACAATGGAGAAAACCGATCCGATGCCAATTTCTCATTTGCTTTGGGCCACTTGCTTTGCTTTTGCTTTTGGTCGTTTGCTTGGATCTGTTTGCTTGGAAATATGATTTTGCGAAAACGTAGCGTCGCTTTTGTTTGTCTTGGAAACCGTTCTTTTGGCAATCGTTTCTTTGGTTTTCAGCCATTGGGGTTTTGGTTCTTGCTTTGGCGTTTCCTACCGTTTCAGAATCCGGATCTTCCTTTCGAATCCAAGGGGTCTTCCTTGAATGGAAAATCAAGCATCGCGTTATCTGATGGTTTGGATCTTCCTTGAGCGAGATTCCTGTTTGCCTTTGGTCTGTTCCTGAATCGCTTGCTTTGGGATCTGGTTTTTACGGACACATAAGCTTTGCTTTTGCTCTAAGCAGAAAACATATTCGTTTGCTCACATATCATCGCTTCGCGCCATAGGCATTTGCTTTTTTTGACTTTCCCATCAACTTCAAATCTGCTTCACGATATGCAATTGGATGTGCCTTAAAAAGAAGCGCTCCATTTGGGGTCACCTCTTTGTATCTATAAAATAGCACAATTTTTTCCCTTTTGCAATATGGAATGTTGTATAAAACATCAACTGTCCCCTTGGTAAAATCATATAATTCTTCAGAAAACCAAGGAAACAGGGTTGACTTCTGAACATTTCCCGTGTTAGAATGAATTTGATGGGCGGCCTTACGGGCCGCCTGTTTTTCCGTCTTCTCTGGCGGGGGCGAAATCCGGAATGAAGCCCTTGTCCGCCGCCCCGGGCTCCTGGGTGAAGCCCTCCAGGCCGTTGAGATACGCCCAGCTGAGCACCGCCTCATATTCCGCCTGGGTCACAGTCCGGTCAAAGGGCGGCTCCATACCGCCCATGGGAGTATACTGGCGCATCAGGCTCACCAGCACCTCCCCGGGGGCGAAGGTCTGTCCGATCCAGTCCAGCACCTTCAGGGAGTTCTCCACCTGGCCCGGCAGGATCAGATGGCGGATGATCACCCCCCGCTTCACCCGCTCCCCCTCCCAGACCACCGCGCCCGTCTGGCGGGCCATTTCCCGGATGGCCGCCCGGGCCACGGGGAAGTAATCCGCCGCCCCGGAAAGGGCCTCGGCCAGCCCGGCGTCGGCGTATTTCAGATCCGGCAGGTAGATATCCACCAGCCCCTCCAGAGCCGCCAGGGCCTGGGCCGACTCATAGCCCCCGCAGTTATACACCACCGGCACCGGGAGCCTGGGCCGCAGGGCAGGCACAATGGTGGGCAGAAACTGGGTGGGGGTTACCAGATCGATGTTTTCCGCCCCCCGGCGGATCAGATCCTCCATCAGCTCCCGCAAAGCGGCGCTGTCCACCGCCGTCCCCACCGGGCCGCCGCTGATGGCGGCGTTCTGGCAGTACCGGCAGCCCAGGGTGCAGCCGCCGAAGAAAATCGCGCCGCTGCCCCCCTGCCCCGCCAGGGCCGGCTCCTCCCACAGGTGGAGCATGGTTTTGGCCACCAGGGCCTGATCCGGGCAGCGGCAGAAGCCCCGCTCCCCGGCGGTTCGATCCACGCTGCAGCGCCGGGGGCAGAGGCGGCAATTTCTGTAATCCATGGGCATCCCGTCCTTTTCCGGTATTGTAGCAGATTTTCCCCCGTTTCACAACCCCGGCTTTACCTTTCCGGGAAACTGTGGTACAATACATAAAAAACAGGGAGCCTGTGATGAAATCGGCAAGAGCTGATTGATTCAGAGGTTCCATAGGAAAGAAGGAAGTCCTATGACCATTCGCCCCGCGCAAAACCGGGATATCCCCGGCCTCATTGCCCTGCTCAGGCAGGTAGGCCAGGTGCACCACGAGATCCGGCCGGATCTGTTCCGGGCAGGCGCTCAGAAGTACCGGCGGCCCCAGCTGGAAGCCCTGCTGCAAGATCCCCGCCGCCCCATTTTTACGGCGGAGGAGGACGGCCAGGTGGTGGGGTACGCCTTTTGCGTGCTCCAGGAGGTGAAGGACGATCCCGCCCTGACGGATCGCCGGAGCCTGTATATCGACGATCTGTGCGTAGACCGGGATCACCGGTGCCGGGGCATCGCCACGGCCCTATATCAGCATGTCTGCCGCTGCGCCCGGGAGGCCGGCTGTCAGGCGGTGACCCTGAACGTCTGGAGCGGGAACGACGCCGCCCGCCGCTTTTATGACAAGTGCGGCATGCGCCCGCAGAAAACCGGCATGGAATGCATTTTATAATCTTTAGGAGAAAACCATGGCTTTTGACGCGTATTTTATGGCGGCCGCCCTGGAGGAGATCCGCCTGCGGTGCCTGGACGGCCGGGTGGATAAGATCCACCAGCCCGGACGGGACACCCTGATCCTCCACATCCGCTGCCGGGAGGGACGGGAGAAGCTGCTGTTCGCCGCCAACCCCACCGCCCCCCGGCTCCACCTCACCGCCGCCTCCCCGGAGAATCCGGCCCAGCCGCCCATGTTCTGCATGCTGCTGCGCAAGCACCTTCTGGGAGCCAGACTGACCCGGATCACCCAGATCCCCATGGAGCGGGCGGCGGTGTTCACCTTCGCCTGCACCGACGAAATGGGCTACCCCACGGAAAAGGAGCTGGTGGCGGAGCTCATGGGCAGAACCTGCAACCTGTATCTGACCACCCGGGAGGGGCGGATCCTGGACTGCCTGCGCCGGGTGGGCCTGGACGAAAGCGCCCGGCGGCCCGCTCTACCGGGGCTGAACTACCAGCCCCCGGAGCCGGTGCGCAAGCTGGATCCCAAGGGGCCTGTGGACTATGCCGCCCTGCTGGCCGCCCCCGGCGCGGATGTGCTGGCGGACCGGCTCATGGACGTTCTGGGGGGACTGTCCCCGCTGGTGTGCCGGGAGGCGGCGCTCTACGCCGCCGGAAGCGCCGACGCCCGGGTCAGCGCCGGGGACGCCGCCGCCGTGGCGGAGAAGCTGGAGCTGTTTTTCGCCGAGCATTTGAACCATCCCGCCCCTTACTGCTATTTTCTCCCCGACGGAACCCCGAAGCAGTTCGCCTTCTGCCCCCTGCGGCAGTACGGCCAGAGCCGGCGGATGGAGTCCTTCGGCGCCCTGCTGGACAGCTACTACACCCTGCGCGATCGCAAGGAGGCCATGCGGCAGAAAAGCCAGGCCATGCGCAAAACCGTGCAGAACCTGTCCGCCCGGCTCAGCCGGAAGCTGGCCCTACAGGAGCAGGAGCTGGAAGCCACCTATGACCGGGAGCGGCTGCGCCAGCTGGGAGACATCCTCACCGCCAACCTGCACCGCGTCGCCAAGGGCCAGACCCTGGTGACCTGCCAGGATTTCTACGACGAGAACCTGGCCCCGGTGGACATTCCCCTCAGCCCCCTGCTGTCCGCCCAGGGCAACGCCGCCAAATATTATAAAGACTACGCCCGGATGAAAACCGCCGAGAAGGCGCTGACCCAGCAGCTGGCCCTGGGACGTCAGGAGCACAGCTACCTGGCCAGCGTGCTGGAGGAGCTGGATCGGGCCCAGACCGAAACGGAGCTGGAGGAGATCCGCCAGGAATTGCAGGAGGGGGGCTACCTGCGCCGGGAGGCGGGGCGGAAGCGGCCCAAGCAGGGAAAGCTGCCGCCCATGGTCTTTGAATCCACCGACGGCTTTCCCATCTATGTCGGCCGGAACAACCGGCAGAACGAGGCGCTGACCTTCCAGGCCGCCCGGAAGGACGATCTGTGGTGCCACGCCTCCAAGGTGCACGGCTCCCACGTAATCATCTCCTGCGCGGGCCGAACCCCGCCTGACGACACCGTCACCCAAGCCGCCCAGCTGGCCGCGTATTACGCCGAAACCAAAGGCGGGCAGAACATCCCCGTGGACGTCACCCCGGTCAAGCAGGTGAAGAAGCTCCCCAACGGCAAGCCCGGCATGGTGATCTACCACAGCTACAAAACCGTCATCGTCAACCCCTATCCGGATATCCGGGTGGATCCCCTGAACGCCCAGAAAAAACCGGAGGATTCCGAATAACACAACCGGCGGGCAGCCAAAACTGCCCGCCGGTCATATGTTGCCGGAGCGTCCCCTGCCGGACTGCCCGCCGCCCCGTAAGGAGAAGGGCTGAGGCCAAAAACCGCCTTGACAAAGCCGGCCCCGCCGGGTAGAACGCGCTGCCCCATGACCTCTCAGTCGCAAATCAGAGATTTGCGCCAGCTCTCCTTTTAAGGAGAGCCAAGGGCGGCTGCGCCGCCGTAAGTGGCGGCAAGCATCGTGCCACCGGCACGATGCATTGGATGGGTTCGAATCCCCTTCCGAGGCCAACAAAAAGACCGCCTTGCGGAGTCCGGCAGCGGTCTTACACGGATGAGGGATTCGATTGCCGATTTTCCTTTAGGAAAATCGCAGAGTGTCGAAAAAGCTTCGCAGAATTTGCCGCCGCAGCGGCAAAAAAAGTTTAATCATTTTCTGCCGGGGCGTGTACCTGG
>CALWXQ010000054.1 GCA_944385545.1 uncultured Oscillospiraceae bacterium
TGCCCGCCCCCTATGGGGCGGGCTGCGCTGTTACAGTCGCTCTTCTTCCAGCCGGTGGAGCTTGCCGGTGAGGGTGACGCCCTGGATCACCAAAGCCGCCAGCAGCACCACGCACAGGGCTGTGGGAACGATGACGGCCATGGGCAGCGTCCGGGTGTCCTCCTGGGATGGGAGGGAGACTTCCGGCAGGGGCTGATCCACGGTGAGGGTCACAGGCAGCACCTGGGAAGCGGTATTGCCGTAGGCGTCCTCGCAGGTGACGGCGGCGGTGCCGGAATGGGTGCCGGCGGTTTGGAAGCCGGGGGTGAAGGTGAGCTTCGCCTGCTTGGTCTCCCCCGGGGCGATGGCGCCTACCAGCACGCTTTGGGCCTCCACCACGCCGTCTATGTCCAGCGTCACCAGCACATTGCTTAGCTCTCCCTTGCCCATGTTCATCAGGGGCAGGCTCATATTGGCCAGCTCGCCGGCAATGGCGGTGGGCAGCTGCACGCCGCCCTGCTCCAGGCGGATGGTCTGGTTAACAGGGACGGTGAGACTCTGCTTCCAGGTTTCTTCCTTGTCCAGGACTTTATAGCTTAGCTCCGCCTCCAGCACATGCTCTGTGATGGCGGCGTCGGCTTTCACAGTGACGGGGATGGTCACGGTCTGGCTCTGCCCGGGCAGGATCTCCGGGATCTCCACCCGGCCGGCGCCGGTCATGAGGATCTCCTTGTCCGCGTCCGTCACAGTGAGCACGCCGTGGGTGATGGACAGCGTGGTGGTGGGATTGGTGACGGTCAGCTTCAGCGTCCCTTCACAGCCCGCATCCAGCTGCCCTTCCACCGGGGAGAGCACCGGTTCCAGGGTTTCGTGGGTGGTGTAGCCGTTGCGGATGCGGATGACATAAGGGATCGTGCCCAGAAGCTCGCCGCCGTCGGCGTTTTTGACGGTGATGGTAATGGGGTAGTCCCCGTCGCGGCGGTTGGATTTCAGGGAAAGCTGCAATTTCACAGGATAGATCCCGTCGCTTTGGGTTGCGGTGACCTCTTTGGGGGTTTCAGACAGCAAAAACACATTGGGATCATCCAACGCGGCGGCGACGGTGATCTTCTCCGGGCCGCCGTCAATTTCCAGGGGCAGACAGATGGTCATGGTGCCTCTGCGCACCGTGGGCTGGTAGCCCTGATACCAGGAGCGGCCCATGCCCTCCAACACCCGGTGCTGATCCACAGCCACTTCCGCGGCGGCGGCGTTCACCGCCACCGCCGCCACCGCCGCCAGGGCCAGCAGAAAAGAAAGGATCCGTTTCATATTCACAACTCCTTAATGGTCTCGATGATGCTTTTGCGGAGGAACTGCCGAATCCGGAACCGGAGCAGATACCGGCACAGGCATTGGCAAACCGCGCCCAGGATCAAAATGGTCAGAATCACCATCAGGTACAGCTTCACATCCCGGAAGGACACAGTAACCCGGGAGGACATGGTCAAAAGATTTATCAGGTTCCCTATGGCCAGCAGGGCCATCGCCCCCAGGCTCATGGCCACGCCTCCGGCCACGGCTGCGGTGACCTGACCGCTGTAGCAGCCCAGCAGGGTCTTCTCCTCCGCCCCCACCGCCCGGAGCATGCCGATGGTTCGGCTCTGGCTGTGCAGCTGCCGGGTGGCGGAGGACAGGATCATCCCCACAGCCACGGCGAAGAACACCATGGCGACGCAGAAGCACAGTAGCAGCGCCTGCTGCTTCGCCTGCTCCCGCTCCCGCAGGCTTTCCACCCTGTTAAAAACGGTATACCCCTCTGTGCGCCGGGAGATGGCGGTGATCTGCCGCTCCAGGCGGTCTTCTTCCTCCCGGGACAGCGCCCCGTCCAGATAGACGGAAACCTGCTCCAGCCCGTCCACATACAGCCCCATATTTTCCAGGCCCTGCTCCGTGGTGATCAGGTACATGCTGGTATGTATGCCGCTGTTGTGATGCAGCTGCGTCTGGGAGACCACCGCGCCGATGCTGACCTGGGTATCCTCCCGGAGGACAGGCCCATCCTCCGCGGTTTGGTACAGCTGCGTCAGCGACAGACTCTGCCCCGGGGTGAAGGATTCGTTCCAAGCCGCCAGGAAGGCGCCTTCCCCGTTGGGATCCTGGTCCACCGCCTCCCGGGAGTACCAGCTTTGGAGGCCCCCCTGACCGTCGGGCAGGATCCAGATTTCCGGGGTGCAGAGGATCACCTGGCGGCCGGCGTTGACGGCGTCCACATCCACCTTGCCGGACTGGAGGACACCGTTGAGTATGTCCAGGTTTTCCCGGTTCAGCTCCAGGGTGAGCAGGGAAATGTCGTAGGCCTGGCCGGAGATCTGGTAAGCGTCCAGAAAGTCCAGGTATTCCTGCCGGCTCTGCTCCCGTTCCTGGCTCAGGTAGGATGCGATGGAGGGATCATAGGACACAAGCTCCTGGCACATGGCATCATCCAGGCTCCCCGCGTTCCAATGGGTGATCAAGCTGTCCATCAGGGCGTACCGGGGCACTTGCTCCAGCACCAGGGTGGCGGTGAGATTGCGGCGAATGCCCAGGGATCGGACATGCTCCAGCTGGGACAGCTGGGAGAGGCTCCGCCGATCCAGAGAAGGATGCAGAAACAGCCGGACATGGTTCTGATAGGATATCGTCCAGGGGCCTTCTATGGTAAACCCCGGGGAGTCCGTCAGAGAATAGCTCTGATACTGGCTGAGCATGGCGGTGAGCAGGCCGGAGCACAGCAGCGTCAGCGCCACCAGCACCGACGCGCCGATCTGCCGGGTGGGATGGAAGCGCAGCTGCCGGAATGTCATGAGCCTGGCCGGGGAAAAGGGAATTCTGGTGCGCAGGCCCTTGCTCCGGCGGAGCATGGCGGTGTCCCGGATCACCCCCATGGGCATCTGCCGGGAGGCCCGGGCCAGGGGCAGATACCCCGCCAGCAGGATCACCGCCCCGCTGAACAGCCCAATGGGCAGCAGCAGTCCCGGATGGAAGCCCAATGTCAGCTGCCGGGGCGCCAGCAGGGACAGGAGCCACACCCCGGCGCAGCTGAGCACTACGGACGCCGGCGCCACCGTCAGCGCCAGGAGCAGATTCTCCCGGCCGAAGATCCGCCGGATCTGCCTCCGAGTGGCCCCCAAGGCCCGGAGCACGCCGATCTCCTCTCGGCGGCCGGACAGCATCCCCTCCATGGCCCCGGCAATGCCCACGGCGCAGCTTAAGACCAGGGCGCCCGCCAGAATGCAGGCCATGGTGATGGTGGTGAACATGTCCCGATCCGCGTCCAGCAGGTTTCCGGTTCCGTAGAATTGCAGCTGCTCCCCGGAAACGCTTAGACCGTAGATCCCGGTCATTTGCTGCGGAAAGCGCTCCCAGAAGACCTTCAGAGCCTGGGACAGGGTGACCCGGTCATCCAGGCCCAGCACCAGGTGGCAGCCCAGCCGCCCCACGGCAAAGGCCGGCTCCTGGGGATGGGTGACTATGGCGGGGAACTGGCCCAGTCCGTCGTAATCCTCCCGCTCCAGAGATACCGAGCGCTCCGGCAGAATGCCCACCAGGGTAAAGCTTCGGGTCTGCTCCGTCCCGTCCACCGGGGTAATGGACAGCTGCACGATGTCCCCAAGGCTCCACTGGACTTCCAGCACCTCCAGGGCGGAGGCCTCCAGGGCGATCTCACCGGCATTTTCCGGCAGCCGCCCCTCCGTTGGGGTCAGATCCAGCAGGGCCAGGCCTGTCTCGTCATAATACCCCACCGACAGGTTTCTGCCCGTCACCACCCCGGAGACATAGGCCCGGCCGATCCGGTCAAACAGTCCCAGATCCGCCAGGGCTTCCGAATCCGGGCCGGATCCGTCCAGCACCACCATGTCCAGCAGGCCCACCTTTTCCCGGCGCTGCTCCAGCTGGGCCAGATAGACGCCGTACACCGTCAGCACCAGGGTGCTGATCAGAAAAACGGACAGGAAGATCCCCAGCACCAGGCTTCGATATCCCCGCTTGTTGGCCCGCAGCCTGGCGGCGGCCATGGCGGAATACGTCAGCTGTTTCATAGCGTCCCCCTGCTGTCAGAAGCGACGCTGCCGTCCCGGAGCTGAATGATCCGATCCGCTTGCTCCGCCACCTGACGGTCGTGGGTCACCAGCACCAGCGTGACCCCCAGCTCATAGTTGACGGTGCGCAGCAGGGTCAGCACCTCCCGCCCGGCCTTGCCGTCCAGGTTGCCGGTGGGTTCGTCGGCGAACAGCACCGAGGGCTTGTTGGCCAAGGCCCGGGCTATGGAGAAGCGCTGCTGCTGCCCGCCGCTCAAGGCTCCGGGCAGATGGGACAGCCGGTCGCCGATGCCCAGCATGTCGATGATCCGGGTCAGATAGGCCTCGTCCGGGCGCTTGCCGTCCAGCATCACCGGCAGGAGCATATTCTCATACCCGGTCAGCTCCTTCACCAGATTGTAGCTCTGGAACACGAAGCCGAAGCGGCGGCGGCGCAGGACGGACAACTGGTTGTCGTTGTACTGATACAGGTTCTTGCCCCGGTAGAGGACGGCGCCTTTGGTGGGCTTGTCCAAACCGCTGAGCAGATGCAGCAGGGTGGACTTGCCGCTGCCGCTGGGGCCGGTAACGGCGGTGAAACTCCCCTCCGCCAGCCCCAGGGTCACGTCGTTCAGGGCGCAGACCGGTTCTGTCCCGGTTTGGTAGAGCTTGCTTAAGTGATCTGCTTGTAAAATGTCCATGATGGTTCCCTCCTTTTCCCTGATTGTAGCAGAGGAAGCTTACATCTGCCTTACGGCAGTCTTACGGGTTCGTAAGGGCCTGATCCAGCATGGGCATGGAGATGGTCATTTTCAGGCCCCGGGCGCCGTTTTCCGCCAGGATGACTCCATGGTGGCGCTGGATCACCTCCTTGACCAGAGCCAGGCCGATGCCCGCTCCGTTTTTGCTTCCATGCTCCGCCCGGTAGAACCGGTCGAACAGCTTCGGCAGCTCCGCCGCCGGGACGCCGCCGCCGTTGTCCTCGATGGTGCAGAAGAACACCGCCTCCGTCCGCTCCAGTACCGCCCGGATCTCTCCGTGGGGAGGCGTATGCTCGCAGGCGTTTTTCAGCAGATTCAAAAAGGCCTCCCCCAGCCAGCGGCTGTCGCAGCGGATCCGGGCGGCGCCCTCAATGACCAGGGTTTTCCCGGGCCAGAGGGGGCGCAGCTGCTCCCACTGGTCTTCCAGGATGGCCTCGGCCCGGGCCGGGGCGAAGGTGAACGGATAGCCGTCGGCGCAAAGCCGCTCCAGCCGCAGCAGGGCCTGGATCAGATCCTCCATCCGCTGGATCTGGGCCAGACTGGCCTGCATATGGGCAGCCCCGTCCAGCTCCGCGTACAGCCGCAGGGTGGTCAGCGGGGTTTTCAGCTGGTGAGAGATGTCCGCGGTGAGCCGGCTGGTGCGGCGGCATTCCTGCGCGGTCAATTGTCTGGCCCGGGCCAGAGCCTGCTGCAAATCGGCAGCGGCATTTTGCAGCCGGGACAGCTCGTCCTCCCCCAGGGCCACATCCAGCATGCCCTGCCCGGTGGAGAGGAATTCCTCCATCCGCTCCGCCAGACGCCGGATCCTGCGCCGGAGCAGCACCTCCCGCAGGAGCAGCCCAAGGCATCCGGCCCCCAGCAGCAGGCAAAGACCGGTCAGTCCACCCATTGATAGCCCACCCCCCGAATGGTTTTGATCCGCTCCGGCCCCACCTTTTCCCGGAGGCGGCTGACATGGACGGACAGAGTGTTGTCGTCCACAAAACGGCTGTCCGCGTCCCACAGCGCCTCCAGCAGAGCCGACCGGGTCAGGACGCCTTGCTGGGACATGAGCTTTGCTAAGATCTTGTATTCCGTCAGGGTCAGCATCAGCGCCTCCCCGTCCCGGCTGGCCTGGAGCCTGGCCTTGTCCAGGCGGATACCGCTGCGGGTGATGGTGGCGTCCGGGCTTTGCTTCCGGCGCAGCAAGGCCCGGATCCGGCTGAGCAGCTCCTGCATCCGGAAGGGCTTGGTCACATAGTCGTTGCCGCCGGCGTCCAGCCCCCGGACGATGTCCAGCTCCTCGTCCTTGGCGGTGAGAAACAGGATCGGCGTGGAGATCCCCCGGCCGCGCCAGTGCCTGCACAGGCTGACCCCGTCCCCGTCAGGCAGGGTCACATCCAGCATCACCAGATCAATCCCTTCCTGCAGGCCCGCCAGCGCCTCCCGGGCGCTGGCCGCCCGGGCTACCGCGTACCCTTCCCGCCGCAGCAGCTCCTCCAAAGCCTCCCCCAAAGCGAGATCGTCCTCTACCAGCAATATCTTCATCCTGCTTCGCTCCTTTCCGCGACTACCTGCCCAAACAGCCCCGCGGCGACGCTCCCCTTCGGGGGGAGCCAAGGCAGGGCGGCCCAGGTTCCTGGAATGATTGAACAAATGATATCACAATCCCCGGGCGGTTGCAAGGAAGCCGCCGCTTTCTTACGAAACCGTAAGGCTCCGGCAAAGACTGCCAAACTATGGAAATTACCTTTGACAAGGGAGGGTGTATGTGCTAAACTCCCAGTGATAGGTTTAACGAGTTAAACCTTATTGCAAAAAACGAAAGGATGATCCTGATGAAACAGATGCTTGCCCTGCTCCTGGGGCTGATTCTTACCCTTGGTCTCACCGCCTGCGGCGGCGCTGCCGCGCCGGAGACTACCGTGCCGCCCACCACCCAGGGGCCGAAGACCGTTTCCACCGTGGACGAGCTGCTGGCAGCCATCGCTCCCAATACGGAAATTCTCCTGGAGCAGGGGGATTACTGCCTGACGGAGGCCGCGGACTACGGCAAGTCCGGCACCGGCTCCTACTATACCTGGAACGACCTGGGCGGGGGAGATTATGAGCTACAGCTGCAGAACCTGGAGAACCTGACCATCCGGGGCGCGGGCATGGATCACACCAAGGTCTATACCGACCCCCGCTCCGTCAATGTCCTGGTGCTGGAGAATTGTGAGAATGTGACCCTGGGAGATATGACCCTGGGCCATACGGAAATGGCGGAGGCCTGCGAGGGCGGCGTGCTCTGGGTGAACGGCAGCAAGAGCATTACCCTGGAGGGGCTGGGCCTTTACGGCTGCGGCACCATCGGCATCTATACCGTCAATTGCCAGGGGGTCTCTGTCCGGGAGTGCAGCGTCTATGAGTGCTCCATCGGGGGTATGCACCTGCTGAATACCCGGGACGTCACCGTTACCGACTCCAGCTTCCACTCCCTGGGCGAGGAAATGCCGGTGAGCCTTGTGTTCAACATCTGGGGCGTGGAGAATATGACCGTCTCCGGCTGCACCATTTCCGACAACTACGTCTTTCAGCTGATCTATGCCACCGATTCCAACGGCATTGCCTTCCGGGACAATCTGTTCCAGTCCAACCGGGTGGCCGAGGCCGCCTTCTCCTTCCAGGATCCGGTGATTATGGAGGACAACCTCTTTGTGGAAATGGATCCCAGGAGTTGGTACACCCCGGAATCCGCCATCGCCGTGGACAGCCAGGGAAACCAGCTGGTCTTTGAGGCGCCTCAGCAAACCATGGAGGTGACCCCCGGAGTGGCCACGCCGGTGTCCACCGGGGAGCAGAAGCAGGTGCGGGTGAAGACCGTGGATCAGTTCCTCCAGGCCCTGGCCCCGGACACCTGCATCATTCTGGAGGCGAAGCTGCTGGACTTCAGCAAGGCCACGGATTACGGCGCCGGGGAAGGAGAATACTATTACTGGGCGGAGGAATGCGACGGCCCCAGTCTGGTGATCCGGGATCTGAGCAATCTGACCATCCTGGCCGAAGGGGAGGACCGTACCGCCCACACCCTGTCCGCGGTTCCCCGGTACGCCGATGTGCTCACCTTTGAAAATTGCAGCGCCGTCACCTTGTCCGGCTTCACCGCGGGACATACCATCGAACCCGGCTACTGCTCCGGCGGCGTGGTGACACTGCGCAACTGCGAGGACGTGCTGGTGGACAACTGCGGCCTCTACGGCTGCGGCACCGAGGGCATCAACGCCCAGTTCAGCCGGAATATCCAGGTGGTGAACAGTGAGATCTACGAGTGCAGCTACTGCGGGATCCTGCTGGACAACTGCGATAGCGTAGCCATCTCCAGCACAGTGATCCGGGACATCCAAAGCGAGTGGGGCCAGGGGAACTTCTTCCAGTTCCACAGCAGCACCAACGTGACCCTGGACGGCCAGAGCATCGACGGCAACTACGCGGGCAATTAATAAGCCGGCCCATACAGGAGGTGAACCCCGTGTCCGACGTTCCCCAGATCTTTGACAGCGAATACCGCTTCTGCCTGCTGCTGTGGGAGCAGGAGCCAATCAATTCCACCAAGCTGGTGGAGCTATGCAAGGAGCGCCTGGGCTGGTCCAAGGCGACCACCTATACCGTGATCCGCCGTCTGGTTCAGCGGGGGGTGGTGAGGAATGAAAACGCCGTGGTCACCGCCCTGGTCACCAAGGAGCAGGCCCAGAATGCCCGCATCCATGAGCTGCTGGAGAAGACCTTCCAAGGCTCTACCCCCGCCTTCCTCGCCGCCTTCTCCCGGAGCAGGAAGCTGACCAAAGAGGAGGTCGATCAGCTCCGGGCCTTGATCGACGATTATCAGGAGGGGTGAGGGTGGATAGCTTGTTTTCCAGCATTTTGACAGCCAGCTTCCACGGCAGCATCGTCATCGCGGCGGTGGCGCTGCTGCGGCTGGTGCTACGGAAAGCGCCGAAAAAGTATATCTGCTATCTTTGGCTGCTGGCGGGGCTTCGGCAGCTGATGCCCTTTCAGATCCAAAGCGACCTGAGCTTGCAGCCCGCCGCCCCGCCCCAGACGGCGATCCTCTGGGAGCAGCCGAAGCCCGGGCAAGCGGCTGCCCCGGAGGCCGGGGAGGAAGCCGCGGTTCCCCGGCTCCTGCCTCTGGTGTGGGTGGGGATGGCGGCGGTGTTCCTGGGGAGCAGCCTCTGGAGCTACCGCAGCCTGCGCCGGCGGGTTCGGGACGCCAGACCCATCCCGGGCGGCTGGGAGGCGGACAACATCGAGACCGCCTTTATCCTGGGGTTCGTCCGCCCACGGATCTACATACCCACGGGCATGAGCGATTCCGCCCGGGGGCATATCCTGGCCCATGAGCGCACCCACCTGGACAAGGGGGATCACTGGATCAAAATGGTGGGCTACCTGGCCCTGTGCCTGCATTGGTTCAATCCCCTGGTGTGGCTGGCCTACGGGCTGCTGTGTAAGGATATTGAAATGGCCTGCGACGAGCGGGTGGTGCAGTTCATGGAACTGCCGGAGCGGAAGGACTATTCTGCCGCCCTGCTCTCGTGCAGCACCGGCCGGATTCGTTACGCCGCCTCTCCCGTGGCCTTTGGGGAGATCAGCGTGAAAAGCCGGATCCTGTCCATCCTCAACTACCGCAAGCCCAGCTTCTGGATGGGCCTTGCCAGCTTCCTGGCCATCGTGTTCGTGGCGGTGTGCCTGGTGACCAGTCCCACCCAGGAGGCCCAGTCTCAGGCGCGAACCCAGGACAATACCCGGTATCTGGAACCGGCCCAGTCGCCGGAGGCCACAGATCCGGGCTGGGGGGTGGAGCTGGTGGCGGAGCCGCTGTCCGCCAGCGCCATGAAGCTGTACTACAGCGTCGAGACGTTGGATACACTCCAGGGCCGCGGCGACGGGATGTATAAAAACGACGCCTACTGGCTCCAGCGCTGGAACGGGGAGGACTGGGAATATCTGGAAATCCTGGCCTCTGATCCCACTTACGAAGGCAGCGGCGCCCGGGAATTCTCCTTAGAAGCGTCCGGGGTCTATTACGCGGATACCCTGGATTGGTCGCTGATCTACGGGCAGCTTCCCCAGGGGGACTACCGCATTGGCGTCCGCTTCACCAGAAACGGCAAGACCAAGCCCCATTATGCCAATTTCCACATTTTCGCCAACACCCTCACCGGGGCGGAGGCGGCGGTGACCCGCTGTGAGACTGCCCTGGACAAGCTCCTGGAAGGCCCCTATACCTGCACCGTCCGGCAGACCAACGCCTTCGGCCAGCTGATGCCGGTGATGCGGCTGCGCAGCAACACCGCCGAAGCCCGGGTGGAGCTGTATTACGGCGATATCTGCTACGATACCGAGACCTGGAATCTAGGCAGCCCGGCGGTTTCCGCCTGGGACGACGCCTTCCGCCCCCGGGGAAATAAATTCCTCTCCTTCCCCCAGGGGGACAGCTGGATCCGGGACGATGAGATCCGATTCCTGTCTGTCTGGACAGACCGGGATGGGATCTCCTACCGGCAGTACAACACCTACACCTTTGGGGAAAACGGCTGTCTCACCGGGGCGGAGCGGCTGACCCAGTGGCAGGACGGGGAAGGCGCCCAACACCAAAGCCGGCGCAGCTTCACCCTGGACGGCCTGAGCTGGGGGGACTGGGAAGCGGAGCCGGAGCCGGAGGACAGCTGGGATGCCTCCCGGAATTCTCCCTGGAGGATCTTCTTCCGGGTGGATGACGATCTGCTCACCGCCTCCGGCGGCGAGGTATGGATGGCCCTGGAGAACACGGTGGGACTCAGCGACTACACCGCCGACGGCAGCTACTGGCTGGAACGGTGGAGCGAAACCGGCTGGCAGACCCTTCCCGCCCGGGGCGAGCCAAGCTGGGGGGAGGAGAGCTACCGGCTGAAAAGCGCCACCGACATCTGCTATGTGGATTGGACGCCCTACTACGGGCAGCTGGAGGCGGGATTGTACCGCATGGGCAAGCATTTCTACAAGGGGGATGACGCCATCATCCAGTACGCCCAGTTCGCGGTGGAGTTCCCGGGCGGCGTCGCGGGAGAAGGGGGCGAGGAAGCCATTGCCCGGATCGACGAAGCGGTGGAGGCCCTGTGCCGGGGCAATTACCACATCGCCAGGCTGGATTCCCGCGGCGCCCTCACCGGCACGCCGCGCCTGTCCCAGGCGTACTGGAAGTACGGCGACGTCTGCCTTACCGGCGACTACAGCCACGGGCAGACGGGCGGCAGTTTCCACTGCCAGGTGATCACCGGGGAGGATCCCCAGGCGGATCAGCTCTGCCATGTGTGGAGGCGCTATCTGAACTGGCACGACCCCAATACCCTGGTGATGTTCCCCCAGGGAGCCAGCCTGATCAGTCCGGAGCGGATCGTCTTCGCCACGACAAACGCCGGGAATTCTCCGGATATGACCTGCTACGACATCCGCTTTGACCAGGACGGGGCCATCACCTCCATCCGCTTCAGCACCGGCGTCTGGTACGAGGAAGACCGGAATGAGACCATCCTCCAGGTGGAGCAAACGCCGGAACAGGAGATCCGGGCCTGGGTAGAACAGCATCCGTCCGCCTGATTAGCAAGCATGTCCCTGCCGGGTGTTCGCCCGCCTCTGCGTATGCTGATTCAGGCGCGGAAGAGGAAAAGACCGCCAACGTTTCCCGTGACGGGGACGTTTGACGGTCTTTTTTCTTCTTTGGGCGAACCCCCGATTCCATGGGTTGGCGGAATGGCGGAGGCTCCGTAGATCCGCTATGTTTTCACGGCCCGGCGGCTTCCTGGAAGGATCGGCGAATTGGGCGGGGCTTACGCGGAGCGATGCTCCATGCGCTTTTCCCGCTTTTCGGTTTCCTCCCGAAGCAGGGCGTAGGCGGCGGAGGCCGCGGGAACCCCCAGGAGCATACCCAGGGGGCCGGCCAGGTTGCCGCCCACGGTGACGGCTGCCAGCACCCACATGGCGGGCAGATTGATCTTGGCGCCTACCACTCTGGGGTAGATGAGATTGCCCTCCACCTGCTGCAATACCAGCAGAAAAATGACGAATACCAGGGCCTTGAAGGGATCCGCCGTGAGGATCATTACGGCGCCGATGACGGTGCCCACAAAGGCGCCCAGAACCGGGATCAAGGCGGTCACCCCCACCATGGCCCCGATCATGGGGGCGTAGGGGATCCGAAGGATGGCCATGCCGATCATGCACAGGGTGCCCAGAATGATGGCCTCGGTGGCCTGACCTGCGATAAAGCGGCGGAAGGTCTCGTTGCAGACGGTAAAGATGTGGATCAGCACGTCCCCCAGCTTGGCGGGGAGCCATACCCGCATCAGTCTGCCTGCCTGGCGCTTCAGCGTTTCCTTTCCCGCCAGAGTGCAGATGGCGAAGGTCAGACCGATGAAGAAGTTCACCGTCCCGCCGACTACGGAGCTGGTGGCGTCCACCGCCTGGTTGACGAAGGAGCCGCTGTAGCTTTTGATAAACGTCTCCAGCTGCTCCTTGAGGGCCAGCCAGTCAATGTTGATGCCGGCCAGGTATTGCCCCAGGGGAGAGGCCATGATCTGGGCGTTGCTTTCCAAAGACGCCAGCTGATCCAGGCTGCCGCTGATGATCTGCACGATCAGGGCCAGGGCGTTGATCAGCTCCGGAATCACCAGCACCGCCACCCCCACAAAGATTCCCAGAACAAGGATCAGCGCCAGCACAATGGACAGGCCCCGGATGTGGCGTATTCGCTTTCCGCCGGCCCGGAGCCGGTGTTCGATGACGCTCATGGGAACATTGAGGATCAGCGCCAGGATCCCGCCGATGAGCATGGGCTTTATGAGACCGCCGACGAAGTAGACCGCCTGGGCGATGTTGCCGATATGCCGCATCCCCAGATAGATCAAAATGCAGCAGGCAAAGGTGCCGATGACCCACTTGCTGATCACCCGGCGTTTTTCGGGGGTATTGAACATTGGCGCTCCTTCCTTTCTACATCAGCGGCGCGAACAGCCGCAGGATATCCTGAAACAGCCGCATGAGGA
>CALWXQ010000055.1 GCA_944385545.1 uncultured Oscillospiraceae bacterium
CGCTGAAAGGCGGAAAACCTTGCACCGGAACAACGCAAAAAAGTCCGGCAAGCCTTAGCTTGCAAGGGCTTTTGCGTTATTCAGTACACATTAGTATAATTCCCTTTTCCCGGAATGTCAACACAATAGGAAAGAAAAAGTGCTTTTCCTGGAAAAACAATCGGCCGCGCAGGGTGGAATTTTGGGGTGGAAGCAGGGAGAAATGACTGCCTCAGCCTGGGAAAGGGAAAACGCCGGGGCTTGTCCGGAAAACCATGGTTTTCCAGACAAGCCCCGGCGGTTATGGCGCGCACCGGATGCCGTTGCGGATCAGGGTCCGGCGAAGGGCGGGGACGTCCTTGCGGAAGATGGTCCCGTGCATGCCGGTGACCAAGGCGCCCTCCACATTGGCCGGAACGTCGTCGATGAAGAAGCACTCCTCCGACCGCAGTCCGAAGGCGCGGTAGAGCGCTTCGTAGATCTCGTGCTGGGGTTTGAGCAGCTTCACCTCGGCAGAGACCAGCAGCCCGTCAAAGTGCTCCGCCCCGGGGATCCGGGGGAAGTAGCTGCGCAGATCCTTACTGGCGTTGGAGAGCAGATAGATCCCGTAGCCGTTGGCCTTCAGCTCCGTCACCAGCTCCCCCATGCCGGGGATGGGGAACAGATGCTCCTTCCACCAGCCGGTGACGGTTTCCCGGACAGGTTCCAGAAGGCGCCGGGGCAGACGGCTGCGGAAGATCTCCAGAGCCTGCTCCGGGGAGAGGGTGCCCCGATCCATCTGAACCCATTCCACACTGCGAAAGACCTCCCGAAGCAGCACAGGCCAGTCCTCCGCGGCCACGTCCCGGTGGGTGCATACGTCCTGAGGCTCCCAGTGGATAAGCACGTTGCCCATGTCAAATACGATGTTCCGGATCATAGCGAAGCCCCCGCCTTCCTTCGGGTGAATATGTTTCGGATCCGTTCTGCCCGCTTCCGACGGCGATCCCGGATATCCAGCCGTTCCCCCAGATCCCGGCTGCCCACACCGTAAACCAGGTACAGGATCAGGCCGGAGACCAGCATAATAAATACCGTACTGGCGCACCGGCGGCCGGAGGCGTTGACATTGTAGCCGTACATGCCTTCCTCGGCGCACATGCTCTGGATCACCATGGCGTAGGTGATGCCGTAGGAACTGGCGAAGGTGGCGGACATGTCGTACTCGGTGAACAGAGCGTTGAAATTCAGGGCGAACACCGCCAGAACGCTGGGCAGGATAATGGGCAGCTTGACCTTTAAGAAGGTGACCAGGGGGCTTGCGCCCAGGTTTTTCGCTGCGTCCTCCAGTTCCTCGTCAATGGCGTAGAAGCTGGCCTTAATCATCCGCAGGGAGAAGGGGAGCTTCACCACGGTATAGGCGATGATAATCAGCAGGCGGACATTTTCCTCATAGTAAAGGTTGGTGCAGCCTACATAGAAAATGCTGTCGGAGTTGAAGAACGTCCGGTAGGAGTAGCAGATCAGAATGGTGGGCAGCAGCCAGGGGAACAGCAGGGAATATTCCAGTGCCATGCCGGACTTCTTGTTCCGGTGGCGGAAAATGTAGTTGCAGGCCACTACCACAATGATACAGGCCAGGGCCGCCGCTACAGCGGAGAGGAGAAAGCTGAGCTTGATGCCGGCCAGGGTGGTGTCGTTGGAGAACAGGCCGGATATGGAGCCTTCCCGGATTTTGTAGGTACCCCGGGAGGTCAGGTAAGCATAGTCCCGGGAGCCGATATAGTTGAGCATGGTCCACTGGGAGAAGTCAATGCGTTTCATCCGGATGGCGCCGTAGGTCTGGAAGGAGAAAATCACGATCATCACCACCGGGGTCATGTAGATGATGAACAGGACGTAGGCGTAGATGTGGGCCAGAATGTTGGCCACTGGGTTGGTGATCTTCTGCTTGACCAGCTTGGCCTTGGTTTTGGAGACGGAGAGATAATGTCCCTTGCGCTCGTAGGAGGAGAGCACCGTGAGCAGCACAATGGTGAACATTGCCAGGATCACCGAAAGCAGGGCGGCCCGGGCCTGGGGGAAAGCCTCGTCGGCGGTGGAGGATCCGGCCAGACGGACGATCTCCGGGTTGATGGAGTCATAGCCCAGCAGGGTCGGGGCGGACATGGCGCACAGACCGGTGATAAAGGTCATCACCGTCAGGGAGAACATGGTGGGCATGAGGGTGGGGAAAACCACCTTCCACAGCACCTTCATGGGCTTGGCGCCCATATTCCGGGCGGCTTCCACGGTGTTGTAGTCGATCCCCCGGATGGCGTTGCGCAGGAACAGGGCGTGGTTGCTGGTACAGGCGAAGGTCATGGTAAACCACACCGCGTTGAAGCCGGAGAACCAATCCTCGTTGATGTTGGGGAAAAGCTCCGCCAAGAAGGTGGTGATGATGCCGTCGCTGTCATACAGGAACAGATATCCGGTGACCAGGGCGACGCCGCTGTAAATCATGGTGGTCATATACCCCAGACGAAGGATCCGGGCGCCCTTAATATCAAAGTATTCTGTCAGCAGAACGATGCTGACGCCTACGATGTTGACGGTGACCACCAGGCAAATGGCCAGCTTCAGGGAATTGAGTACATATTTGCCCATATTGCCGGCGAAGAAGAACCGGATTACCGCCAGAGGATCCCGGGTGCCGTCTGGATTGACGGTGGTGAAGACGCTGGCCAGGGTGTTGAAGCAGGGGATCACCATAAAGCCCAGGAAAATGTAGGCGTAGATCAGCACACCGGCGGCTTTGGTCAGGGAACGAACCCCTAAGCGGGGCGCTTTCGGGCGGGTCATTGGCTCACCTCCGGATCGTCGCCGGGAGGATAGGCCATCACGTCCCGGGGGTTGAACACGGCCTGAACCTGCTGACCCGGCTCGTAGATGTTCACGCCATCGTTTTTCTCAATGACCTTAATGGTCTGGGAGCCGATGTCGATGTAATACTTGATGTACAGGCCGTAGTATTCCCGGGTCTTGACGGTGCCGGGGATCGCCACATCCTCCCCCTGAGGGGTGACGTTGACGTGGATGCGCTCCAGGCGGATATAGTTGTGCATGGCAGGATCGGCGCACAGTCTGCGGCTGACGGCATCGGACAGGCGGTTGATATCGCCGATGAAATTGCAGACGAATTCCGTGCGGGAGTGGTTGTAGACCTCGTTGGGGGTGCCGATCTGCTCGATGTAGCCCTTGTTGAATACGGCGATCCGGTCGGACAAGGTCAGGGCTTCCTCCTGGTCGTGGGTGACGTAGATGGTGGTGATGCCGAACTCCTGCTGCATCCGCTTCAGCTCGTTGCGCAGCTGAACCCGGAGCTTGGCGTCCAGGTTGCTCAGAGGCTCGTCCATGCAGATGATGGCGGGGCCGGTGACCAAGGCCCGGGCGATGGCCACCCGCTGCTGCTGGCCGCCGGAGAGCTGGGAAACGGCCTTCTTCAGCTGCTCGTCGGTGAGATCCACCTTCCTGGCGATCTCCCGCACCCGCCGATCCACTTCAGACTTTTTCAGCTTTTTGATCTTCAGGCCAAAGGCGATGTTGTCGTAGACGGTCATGGTGGGGAACAGGGCATAGCTCTGGAATACGATGCCGATGTTCCGGTCTTCAATGGGGACATGGGTGATATCCTTGCCTTTTACGCTGACGCTGCCGCTGACCGGCTCGATAAAGCCGGTGATGGTGCGCAGGGTGGTGGTTTTACCGCAGCCGGAGGGGCCGAGGAAGGTAAAAAACTCCCCCTCCTTTACGTGGACGTTGATGTCGTGCAGGGCGGTGAAGTCACCGAACCGCACGATAATGTTCGAAAGCTGAATCATAAGCACAGCAACCTTTCTGTTTCGTTTCTTCCGCAATAGCTCCGGGCCGAAAAAAGTGTGTGGCGAGCCGCACATGGCTCGCCACACGTTTAGCCGGTTCGCAATGGAAATCCGCTGCTAAGCTCAGGCGGCGGCCTGGGTCAGAGCGGCCCAATCCAGGGTGTCCCAATTGGGCTCCTTGGCAGCGGAGGCGTCATCGGCCCAGTAGAAGCCCAGATTGGTCATGATGTTGGTCCACTCGGTGATGTGGGCGGCAACATACTCGGCATAGGTCATGCCGGTGCCTTCGATCTCGGTCAGAGCGAAGTTCTTGATCTGGTAAATGGCGGGAACGCCGTCGGGATACAGAATGGCGGAAGCGGCCTGGTTGCAGGGATAGGAATCAAATTCCTCGCCCCAGGCAGCCTGGACTTCCGCGGAGCCGAACCATTCGGCGAAGGCCATAACAGCCTCGGTCTCCTCGGCGGTGCGGCCTTCCTTATTCAGAATGCCCAGATACTCGGCGATGTAGTAGGTGCCGTCGGCGATCTCCACCAAGGCCCAGTTTTCCGGCTCCATGGTACCCTTCAGAGGAATGTCGGAGCCTTCCGCGGCGGCGTCGATCTGACCGTAGAGGGAGGAGGAGTAGAAGGTGGAAACCTGTACGTCGCCCTTGTTCAGGGGGACAAAGCCGTACTTGTAGTCATCGCCGCCGGTCTTTCCCTCAGCGCAGTATTTCCACAGGGTCTTCCAGCCGTCAACGCTGATGCCGCCGGCAGGAGATTCGGGATCCACGAAGGCGTAGAGCATAGCGGAGTTGATATTGGTGTTGGTGGTGCCGCCGACCTTGTTCTGACGGTACCAGGTGTAGCCGCAGTCCACCACGTCGGCCCAGTGCTGGAAGCTCAGCGTCTGGCCGTTGGTGCCGTATTCGTCGGTGCGGTAGAGCATGAGAACGTTCTGAATGACCAGACCGTAGGCATAGCCGTCATAGGCGTATTCGCCCACCTCGTCAGCCCAGGCAGGCGTCCACTCCACCAGGGACAGGTTTTCGTACTCGCCGTTTACCACCTGGCTCCAGCGGGTTTCGTTCAGGCCGAATAAAATATCGCCGTCCTTGTTCTCGTTGGCGGCCTGGATTGCGGCCACGTCGCCGGAGATGACGGTGTTGTCATCGATGGAGATGGTGAAGCCGGCTTCCTTGGCCTCGTTGATCAGCCAGGTGGAGCGCTCGGTGGAGTTGGAGTTGGAATAGATACGGATGGTGTAGCCGGAATAGTCCTTGACTTCCTCGGGAGCCTCGGTTTCGGCGGATTGGGGCGCTTCGGTGATCACGGGAGCTTCACCGGTGCCGTCGTAGGCGGGGCCTTCGTCATTGTCAGCACAGGCGGCCAACGACACGACCATGGCCAGAGCCAGGAGCACTGCAAGCAGCTTTTTCATATTGATCTCTCCTTGTCATTTCTTGATACATGGGAAACGTTCCCATATTTGCTATTATACTGTAAAACTAAGAAGACAGAAAGCGGTAAAAATCACAAAGTTACAGAATAAGCTTTGTAAAAAATTTACAAAAACAGAGAAAATATGATGGCGGATCAAAGCTATTTGACCAAGGCGGCGTAAAAAATGCAGCCGCCCTGGCCCAGGGGGCGAAGGCGGCGCTATTGCTGCTGAAGGGCCTGCCGGAGCCAGTGCCTGCCCTGGAGGAGGGTTTCGTCGTTGGGGCGGCAGCCCAGGGCGTAATTGACCATGCCTAGCAACCGGGTCAGGTAGGCCTTCTCCGAAGTTCCCGGGGCGACCTTTTGCAGATGCGCCGTTACCCCCAGGGTTTGGCAGTAGTACAGTTCCTGGCGCAGCTTGCGGCGATACTCCCTGGGGAGGTTGGGCGTTTCGTTGACCACGATGCCGGTGACGGTTTGCCTCTGTCCCTGCCGCTGGATCCGGGTCTTCTGATGGTTCAACAGGAAGCCCTGTTTCTTCAACTCCCGGCGGACAAAGGCAATGACTTCCTCCGGCGGGAACTCCCCGGAGAAGGTCAGATCGTCGCAGTAGCGGGTATAGGTGATGCGCCGCTCCCGGCACCAACGGCCCACCCGTTCGTCAAAGGGATAGAGGATCAGGTTGCTGATGGCAGGGGAGCTGGGGGCGCCCTGGGGGAGGCTGTCTTTATAATAGCAGAGCATGGACAGCAGGATCCGATTTTGCTCGGAATAGATCCGGGCGGGGAACGCCAGATCCTTGACATCGCTGTAGCGGATGCTGTCAAAGAAACGCAGGATATCCAGCTTCAGTACCAGCTGCTTACCCACATGGGAGACGGCGTTGCCCAGGGGCGAGCAGCCGAAGCGGTAGGCGGTGGCGTACCGGGACACCGGCATGTGGATCAGAAGCACGTCGGTGATCCGCCGTTGGACGGCTTTCAGTCTGTCATCGGGGACAGACAGCTCCCGACAGCCCCCGGTTTTCTTGGGCAGACGCACCTTGCGATAATGCCGGTTTAAGCTGTTGGACAGGGCGTACAGGGTCTTGGCGGGAATGCCCAGATCTTGTTCCAGGGAGGAAAGCTCCTGATATTGAATCATTTCGCTTCCCTCCCTTTCCCGGTTTTGGAACAATACAATGCTGTATGGCGAAGGGCGCGGGGGTATTTTTTGGCACACAGGGTGTGCGGGAATACCCCAAGCCCTTCGGCTGAGCGCCAGCGAATACGGTCCGTGTGTGCTCTCCGGCGGCGAGTCGCCGCCGGCGCCATGGGTATGGACAAAAGCTATTGTTCCAAGGCGATTATAGCGCGGTTTCCGAAAAATGGCAATACAAAATGGCGGTCCTGGGGAAATTGTTCACAGTTTTTTTCATGTTCCGAACCGGCAGGATATGGTAAAATAAACAGGCTGTAAAGCAAATCGAACCTGTTAAGTGAGGTGAAGATCATGGACGGATGTAGTTGTAGTCAAACTTCGGGCAAGGGAGGATCTGCCGCGCCGGAACGAAGGATCGGGTACGCCGTCTGTGTTCCGACGGCGACTTAGCGCGTTTTTTTCAGATCGACCATTGTCCGAACAGGAGGCTGCGCCGCGTCGGCGGAAGTTGGTGTCACGGGACAATGGCCTTTTTTTGCTGCCCTGAGGGGGGCAATCCCGGGCCTGTTCCCCGGGAAGATCCGGCAGGAGCTGGATGGGTTCCGCGACAACGATATTGCCCAGGCCCTGGGGCTGTTGCTGATTCGATGGCTCCATCTGGCGTAGGCCATGGAAGCCGCCGGGTGCGTGGGCATATTTTTCTGCATAGTTTCGCGCCGCCGGAATATTTTCCGGCGGCGCTTTCTCTGTTTCATACAAGGAGGAAAGGAGAGAAAATCATTGACTGCCCAGGGCCAGGAACTCTGCCGGATCCATAGGCTCGTCATGGCATGTCACGCTGAAATGGACGTGACTGCCCAGAGCGGTCTCCACAATGGCGGTGTCCCCGGCATAACCGATGGTCTGGCCCATGACAACGGTGTCACCGGCCTTTACCGCAATGTCTTCGGTCAGGCTGGAATACTTGGTGGTGTAGCCGTCGTTGTGACGGATCACCACGGTGTGGCCCATGGCGTCGTCTTCATAGACGGTGTACACCTGGCCGTCCGCAGCGGCACAGACCTCGGCGCCTTCCTCAGCGGCCAGATCCACGCCGTTGTGCACCCGCCAGTCCCTGGTGGTCTGGTTATAGCTCAGAGCCTCCATGGAGTAGCCGGAAATGGCCTCCCCGGAGACGGGGGACGTGGTTTTCAGCTGCTTCTTTTCTGTGGGAGCCGGGGTGGTCTCCTGGACAGCCGGTGTCGTGGCTTTGGTCTGGGGCTGGGTGGCCAGAACAGGCACATCCTGGGTGTCCACGGTTCCTGCCAAAATGTCTTCCTGGGTCTCCTGGATGGAGACCTCCTGAACCTGGCTGGCATTGCGGTAGTATACATAGCTCGTGATCCCAATGGCGGCGACGCACAGGATCAGGGCTATGTAGTAGCCCTTTCCCGCGCCGCTGCCGGTTTGCTTGTTGTTGCTCATTGTTTTAAGCACCTCCGAAGGCAAGTATTACCGTATGAAGCCCAAATTAAACAACAATTGGAAAAAAATACCGCCAAGGCCCGGGTTACGGGTCTTGGCGGCGCCGGGAAACGGAATCATGGCGCAAAGGTAACGGTGATGGGATCCTCCGGCGTAATGGCGCCGGCAGTCACATCCAGCAGAATCCACTGCTGGCCCTGGGATTCGCAGGCCGGATCCCGGATCAGACGCAGCGTCCAGACCTCATCCTGGAGCGTCAGGCTCTCCGGATACCAACCGCTTTCTGCCAGCTGCACAAACACCAGGCTGTTCTGCGTAAACCAGTCCCGGTCATAGGTCTGGCACAGCTCGATGAAGTCGGTCAGATCACAATCGCTGCTGTAGTCCCGGATCAAAGCGTCCAGCTCCTCCCGGGTTTGAACCAGCCGGGTAACGGAGGATTCCGCGCCGGCACCCGCACTGGCACCCGCGCTGGCACCTGCGCTCTGGGGGAAATAACAGACGGTGGCCCGGTTGAGCCAGGGACTATCCATGGTGTCGGCGGCCTGATTGGTATTGGGCTGGGGCGCCGCCGGGGGAGCCGGCTGCGCCAGAGAGCCTTCCGCTGCCGCCGCGGTTTCTTCGGGGAGGGCCTGATCCGCCGCCGTCCCGCCTTCGCTGCTCCTCAGGGAGAATTCCGCCACGGATTCCGACGCGTATTTTGGCAGGAAGGCGTCCATGACAAACATTCCCATGCAGATGACCACTGCGGCGCAGGCTGCCATGGCGGCATAGCGCCTCCAGGGGATCACCCGGGGCCGGCTGCGGGCCAGTCCCACTTCCGCCACCAGATCCTCCGGAAGCAGGGTCAGGGCGTCGTGTAAGGTATCTACTGTCATAGGTATCCCTCCTGTATCAAATGGTCTTTCAGCCCCAGCCGAAGGCGATAGAGCAGGGACTTGGCCTTGCTCTCAGTCATGCCGCAATAAGCGGCCACCTCCTTCAGCGGATCCAGGTAATAATACCGGCCGATGAAGGCCCGCCGGGAAGGCTCCGGCAGGGTGCGAAGATAGGCCGCAATGGAATCCGCCAGGAGCTTGGCGTCCACAGCCTCCTCAGTGGTGTTGCCCCCGGAAAGGCAGTCCTCCAGCTCCGTCAGGGACAGGGCGTACTCCGACCCCTGGCGCTTCTGCCGGGTGCGGTAGCGGAACAGGTCGATGGAGATCCGCCGGGTCAGCTTGGCAAGATAGGCCGAGAGCACGTTGGGCTTCTGGGGCGGCATAGAGTTCCAGGCGGCAAGGTATGTATCGTTGACACTTTCCCGGCTGTCTTCCAAGTCGAACAGGATGTTATAGGCGATCTTGTTCAGATACCGGTCATATTTGTCTTGGGTCTGCCCAATGGCAGACTCATCCCGTTGCCAGTACAGGGATACGATTTGTGCATCCTCCATAGGGATACCTCCTCTCTTCTAATAGGAATACTCGACAAAGCTTCCCGCTGGTTGCGGGGAAAGCGTATTCTTTTGCAAGGTGCTTCTCAGCGCCGGGGGCAGTTGACCGGCGGGAAGGCGGAAGGCTTGGCAGCATCGTGGGGAAAGCGCCCTGCGGAATCACCGCAGGGCGCAGGGGAGACGCTTATTCCTCTACCAGGGCGATGTGGACGGTGTCCAGCTGGCTCTTGTCCACGGCGGTGGGGGCGCCCATCATCAGATCCTGGGCGTTTTTATTCATGGGGAAGGTAATGACCTCCCGGATGGATTCCTCGCCGGTGAGCAGCATAATCAGCCGGTCAACACCGGGAGCGGCGCCGGCGTGGGGAGGCGCGCCGTAGGTAAAGGCGTTGTACATCGCGGGGAACTTGGCCTTTACGTCTTCTTCGCCCAGACCCACCATCTGGAAGGCCTTGACCATAATTTCCGGATCATGGTTCCGGACAGCGCCGGAGGCGCTTTCATAGCCGTTGCACACCAGATCGTACTGGTCGGCGTTGATCGCCAGCAGCTTTTCGGTATTGTCCTGGGCTTCTTCAAGGGCCTTCAGACCGCCCTGGGGCATGGAGAAGGGATTGTGGCAGAACTCTAAAGCGCCGGATTCCTCACCGATCTCGTACATGGGGAAGTCCACAATCCAGCACAGGGCATACTGCTCCTCGTCGAAGTGGCCGGGAACGCGCTTGCCCAGCATGGTGCGGATGACGCCGGCGGTCTTCTGGGCGGCAGCCTTCTTGCCGGCGGCCATGCATACGAAGGAGCCGGGCTTCAGATCCAGCTTGGCGGTGAGGGCATCCTGGCAGGAGGTCAGGAACTTGGATACGCCGCCGGTGAGGCTGCCGTTCTCGTCCACCTTCACCCAGCAGGCCTTGCTGCCGGTCTGTACTTCCACATCGGCCAGGAGCTTGTCGATCCACTTCCGGGCCTGGGTGAAATTGTCCACCGCCACAGCCTTGACCACAGCGCCTTCGAAGGGGCCAAAGCCGCAGCCCTGGACTTCCCCGGTGATGTCCTGGATCTCCAGATCGATCCGCAGATCCGGCTTGTCGGAGCCGTAGCGCTCCATGGCTTCGTTGAAGGGGATCCGGCGGAAGGGCGCGGGGGAGACCCGCCGGAACTTGCCGAACTTCTCAAAGACGGGAACCAGCACCTCCTCCAGGGTGGTCAGCACGTCGTTCTGGGTGGCGAAAGCCATCTCCATATCCAGCTGGTAGAACTCGCCGGGGGTACGGTCGGCCCGGGCGTCCTCATCCCGGAAGCAGGGGGCGATCTGGAAGTAGCGGTCAAACCCGGAGGTCATCAGCAGCTGCTTGAACTGCTGGGGAGCCTGGGGCAGGGCGTAGAACTTGCCGGGGTGGTTCCGGGCGGGAACCAGGTAGTCCCGGGCGCCTTCCGGAGAGGAGGCGGTGAGGATGGGGGTGGTGATCTCCAGGAAGCCCTTCTGGGTCATCAGCCGCCGCAGCTCTGCCACCACCTGGCAGCGCAGGATGATGTTGCGCTTAACCGCGGGATTGCGCAGATCCAGGAAGCGGTACTTCAGGCGGGTGTTCTCGTCGGCTTCCCGGCTTTTGTTGATCTCGAAGGGGAGCTGATTGTGGATGCACTTGCCAAGGACTTCGATCTTCTGGGGCACCACTTCGATCTCACCGGTGGGGAGCTTGGGGTTCTTGCTCTCCCGCTCCCGAACCAGGCCGGTGACGGAAAGGGTGGTTTCTTTGTTCAAGGGCTTGAACAGGCGCATCATGTCCTCGGTCTCAATGACTACCTGGGTTGTGCCGTAAAAGTCCCGGAGCACAGCGAAGGCAAAGTTCGCGCCTACTTCCCGGACATTTTCCAGCCAGCCGGTGATGGTAACGGATTTGCCCGCGTCGCAAAGACGCAGCTCGCCGCAGGTATGGGTTCTGGATTGCATCATAGTTAAGATCCTCTCTCATTTCTGGCGGTGTGCGTGGCACACCTGATAAAACTATATTCAGCCCACATATTATTTCATAAACCGTGAAAAAAGTCAATGATAACCGGTTCCTTTCCTGGGGAAAAGTGGGGCCAGGGGGCGTGTTTCCTGTCCTTGACATTCCGGTTGGGATAAGGTATCCTAAAATCAAAGAGATCCGCCGGATGGGACGGCCGGCGAGGGGGATTGCCATGTTTTTAAGTGTGATTATTCCCGTATACAATGGGGAAACCTACTTGGGCGCCTGCCTGGATTCCCTGCTTGCGCAGGATCTTTCCGGCGGGGAATATGAGATCATCTGCGTCAATGACGGCTCCAGGGACAGCAGCGGCGACATTGTGCGGCGGTATGCCCGGGAGCATGCCAATATCCGCCTCATCGATCGGGAGAACGGAGGCGTAGCCGCCGCCCGGAATACCGGACTTGCCGCTGCCCGGGGGGACTATATCTGGTTCGTGGACGCGGACGATCTGGTAGCCCCCAACTGCCTGGGCCGCCTGTGCCGGACGGCCGGGGAAGGGGATTGGGAGCGGGTAAGTATCGGAGCTTACCAATTTACCAACCATCTGACCCAGGAGGAGCAGACCCTTTTCCGCCAGGGAAGGCTTCCGGTGAACTGCCCGTGGCAGGACGCCGTGGTATGGCGGAATCTGCTGAAGCGGGATTTCCTGCTGAGGGAGCGGCTGTCCTTCCGCTATCCCCACCTGACCCATGGGGAGGACGGGATCTTCATGTACGAGGTCTCCTATGCCCGGCCCAGGACGCTGGATCTGGAGGATGTATTGTATTTTTATCGGATCCATTCCGGCTCCGCGGAAACCTGCGGCAGCAGCGCCAACCGCATGCGGCGGCTGCGCTCTCACATTGCCGCCGCCAGAATTATGGCGGATTACCGCTCCGGCGGCCGCAACGACACGGCCACTGTCAATAAGCTCATGTCTCTGCTGTGGAATACCCTGTACCAGAGCTGCGGCCTTCCCGGCAAGGAGGCCCGGGCTGTGTTAACGGAAATGAAACAGGCGGGCCTGTTCCCCCTCCGTAAGCCTGCCGCCTGCACCTTAACGAAGGCTTACATGACCCAACGGACAGGCCCGGCGGCAGCGGCCTTTGACTGGCTGTGCCGCCATCTGCATACTCCCTGGGGCTTTGCCGCCATGTGGATGATCCGACGATGCATCGCCATAAAAAAGCGGATCACTCCCGCCGAAAAGGGGTAAATCCCGCATTCCATATTTTAAGGTTGCTTTTTCCTCCGGACTGGTGTATAATATCTGTCGCGGGACTCCGCCCGGATCCCCAGCCCGGAGGAACGCCCCGCTTTGTGAAGAGTATGCCCAGCTAAAACGAAAACAAAATAACCGGGTGTAGCCCAGTTGGTAGGGCGCCACATTTGGGAGCTGGAGCACGG
>CALWXQ010000056.1 GCA_944385545.1 uncultured Oscillospiraceae bacterium
CTGACACGAAGCGTTTCCTCGATTTTGCAGGGTTAATGGCTACTTCTGCACCCGAAACGGGGTGCGAAGTTTGAGATATAAAGTAATCCGTTGAGCAGAATGTGGTTGCGACTTATTCAGCAAAGGAGAACACAAAATGAAAAAGCTAAATAATTTTCTGAACATTTTGATAGGCGCATTTGTCGGTGCATTCGTTGGGCGTGGGGTTTATGTCTATTGGGATTTCAAAACCCATCCCGATTTGTATGCTGCGTGGTCTGCGCCTTGGTACGCAAGCATTTTAGTGTCTGGGGCTGTTACATTAGCCGTTGTTGTACTGGCTGTTATAGTGAAAATCATAATCAAGCAATATGTGGCAAGAACTAATCAATAGGCGGTAAAAACAAATGGTATCATTTTACATTCAAGAACTCATACAAAAATACTTGGCAGACGGTTTTACAATCAATTCCTTATGCCAGGTGACTAACACCCCGTTAGAGTTGATAAATAAGGCTTGCACAAGGTAGAATTTAACCGCCGAAGGATGTACGGCTCTACAACCTGTGCTTTACTTCTTAACGCAGTTATACGCCTGTAATATCAAGCTACGCCCCATAGGGAATCGCCGTATAAATTTCTGCAAAAAGAAATGCGGAGTATCATCAAAAGATTCTCAAATCCTTTAATGATACTCCGCATGGTCGGAGTGTCGGGATTCGAACCCGAGGCCTCTTGGACCCGAACCAAGCGCGATACCAAGCTTCGCCACACCCCGAAATCTTGAATATTATATCGGAAAAGCCCCCGGATGTCAACGGGGAAAAATAAAAAATCCATGCATTTTTCCTTGTCAATCACCATGCGGGCATTCGGCATGCTGCCGGATGCCCGCATGGGCGCACTCACGACCTGGGATTACTGCACCTCTACCACCCGGATATCGTCCAGGGTATACTCCGACTGCGCCATCACAATATCCGCAATGATCGCCACATCCTCCTGCTGCAGTCCGCCCTCCGGGGATGCCACTGCAACAGAGATCCCCTCGCCGGACATGTAGGCTACGCAATCGGCATACCCCTTGGCAATAACCAGGCTCTCAATTTGGGCTTCACTCAACGCGGTCTGGACGATCTGCTCCAGCTCCATAGCCGACTCGGTATCCTTGGTTCCGGTCTCCACATCCTGGTAGGACATTGCCTCCTGGAGCAGGTTCACAGCGTTATCCCGCGCCTGCTGGCGGGACAGCCGAACAGCGGCGAAATAATCGCTGGCTGTGGTATCCACTTCCTCTCCCGCGGATATGGCTGCCATATCTTCGCTGAGGATCAGCGTGTCATCGGACATGACCTTTTCCACGTCCAGGGTATCCTCCAGCCCCGCAGCAGTCTGCCCCTCGGAATAAGACCAGTTGACGTAGATCCCGGCGCAAACCGTCACCAGAACTGCCGCAGCTACCATATTCTTCTTCCACACTTTCATAAAAGAGCCTCCTTCATTTCATTTTCAAAACACATATTTTGTCGGCGGTAAGGCCGGTAGCATTGGATACAGCCTCCACAATGGCCAGCTTCACCTGCGGACTGTCCCCACCCTGACAAACAATGACCGCCCCTCGATAACTGGGCGGATCGATCTGCCTGATCAGGCCGGTTTCCCCACGATCCGCATTGGTGATCAGCACCGTCTGGGAACGGATATCCCCGGAAGCTTCTCCATAGGAGCTTTCCTCATCGGTTTGGTAGATGGTTCGTTCTCCTTCCGACTGGGTCAGCAGTACCTCCACCTTCCCCGCCCCGGAGATTTTGGTGAGGATCTCCTCCAGCGACTGCTGCAAGTCAGGCGTCTGCACCGTCGGCTGGGGTTGAGAGACAGGCGCTTCCTCCGAATCCGCTACAGGCAGGCTCATCAGCACCACACCCGCCAGTGCCACCAGCAGAACGCACCGGTATTTTTTCAGATATTCCTGACCCTTTCTTTTGCAGGCTATCCAGTCCATTGCTGATCCTCCTTCCCGATCCCCAGCTCCGTCTGTACAATGGATTCCAGCCTCCGCCGGGCATAGGGGGAAGCCTGACCGCGTATGCGCACCGCCGCCGGAACCGGCTCGCCCTCATCCGCCACAATGACCTCCACGGTGATGTCCGCATTCAACGCAGCGGCTTTGTCCAAGATATATGCTTCCGCTTCCGACTTTATGATATCCGCCATGGCCTCCCTGGCCATATTTTCTCCGGACTGGGCAATTGCCCGGGCGCTGTTGGAATAAGAAAACGGAAGCTCCAGCCATTCCTCCGGATTCGCCCCCGCCAGGGGACGCAGAACCGTGACCGTCAGCACAAGGCCGCACAGCAGGCGCAGCATTTCCTTCCAGCTGCCCTCCGTCAGCTTTGACACAACCCCGCAGATCACCGCCGCAGCGGCGACTGAAATCATATATTGCCCCAGGCCGCCCATCATCCCACCCCTTTCATAAAGCACACTGTGCTGATGAGCAGCAGCAGGCAGGCAGACCCGGTCATGGCCAGCAGCAGTCCCATCCCGGAGGAGAAGTCCTCGATCAGGTCTACCGCGCTTTTTGTGCCGAAGATACCGCAGATCGCCGCCGTAACCCGTAATGTCAGATATTGGGTTCCGATTTTCAGAAACGGTTCCAGAAACATAGCCAATACCGCCAGGATTCCATAGATCCCCGCCGCGTTTTTGGCCAGGCCAACACTGACCAGAACCGCCTCCGAAGCATCCGACAGAATGCCTCCCACCACCGGAACCACGGAAGATATGGTAACCTTTGTCGCCTTCAGCGTCACCGCGTCTGTGGCGCCGCTGACCACACCGGTAATGCCCATGTAGGTCGTAAAGATCATAAGCAGTGTTTTCAGGCACCAGCTTACAGCGCTCTTGACCAGATCCCGCATTTTCTTTAACACATCCTCCCCTACCGCGCCGGCTGCCACAGCCAGCGCCAGAAACAGGTAGACCAGCGGCACCAGCAAATTGGCGATCAGCCCGCTGAGGATGGTATCAAACGCCGCTGTGCCGGCGTAAAGTGCCGCTGAAGCAGTCGTGCCTCCTTGCGCCGCCAGTGCGGCGGTCATCACGGGGCACAGCAGTTTTCCGTATTCGCTGAGCTGGCGAACCGTCTGGGCGCCCAAAGCGATCATGGAATCGGCGGTTTGCAGCAAAATCCCGGCAATGCTCACACATCCGGCCAGATCCGCCACCGCCTTCACCTTCCCGGTAAAGGTATGCAGCAGACACAGGATCATCACCGCCGCTATCACTGCCATACTTACCCGTGTGGCCGCCGTCAACTCCGGTCGGAGGCTCTTGATCCCCTTTTCCAGCAGCTGTCTGAAGCCTTCCGAAAAGGAGCCGGTGTCTTCCGGCATCATCCGCGCACCGGATTCCGGCACCTGAGGTGGGGTGATCTCCGCCGCCTGCGCAGGCACAGCCAAGGCAACCAAAAGGATCAGTATCATGAAAAGTCGCATTTGTTTCATATTTCCCCTAGGATCTCCCGCAGCAAGGTTAAAAACGAATCAAACAGAGGTATGGACAGGTACAAGATCACGGCAGACCCAAGAAGCTCCAGCATTGCCCCCAGGGAGCCGTTTCCGGCGTCGGTGCAGATCTTCCTTGCCATCTGGGTCACCAAGGCTATGCCCACCGCCTTGAGCAGGATCCCTAGCATTCCTCCTCCCAGGCCGCCCATATCCTCCAGCTTCCATAGCAGATCCATCACCGGCTCCAGGTAGGATATGACCACCGTACCTGCCATGGCGCATACGGCCATGCTCAGTACCGTTCCCATGTCCTTCTCCTGCCGGCCCACTGCCAGCACCAGAATCACCGTGAGCAGCACCGCCGCGGCGGTTTTCCAGTATAACTCCATCAGAATTCAAACAGTGTCTTTACCAGCTCAAACAGATCCGCGATCTTCTGGGCCAGCATCATCAGTACCACCACCAGCCCGGCCAGACTCGTCATGGTGGCTTGCTCCTCCCGGCCGGAACGGGAAAGCACCTGGTTCAGGATCGAGACAATGATCCCAATGGCCGCGATCTTAAAAATCAAATCAATTTCCATAGTCACACAAATAAAATCGCCAGAGCTGCTCCCGCACATAACGCCAGCGTCTCATAGCTGCGCAAACGGACATCCCGATTGCTGCTCAGCGCCGTCAGCCGTTCCCGGCAGGCTGCCTCCACAGCGTCCAGCCCCTGGATCTGGCCGTTCAGATCAAATCGCCCCAGGGAGCGGCCCAGCTGGCGGAGCAGCTTTTTTACGCTTCCCGGCAGCTCTCGGCTGGTTCGCAACGCGCAAAGCATACACTGGTAAACCTCCGGAGCGCTGTGTCCATCCAATTCTCGGGCAAGTCCCTCAAACACCTCCCGGAGCACGCCGCCAGTCTCCCCTGCCGCCTGACGGCACAGCTCCGGCAGCGGTGTCAGCCTGTATTGCAGCTCCCAGCGCATAAATTGCAGAACCCGGATCAGACGCCGCAGCAATCCCTCCTCCCGTTTGTACGCCGCGGCCAGCGAAAGGCCGAAGCCGCCGCAGCCTGTAATCACCAGGATTGCCCCGATTCCCTTGTAGCTCATATGGTCATCCTTTCCACCGTATAGGTCTTGTCCCTGCGCAAAACCAGCGCCTTCTGAAAGATCCCCTCCGCCACCAACGGCCTGTAAACTCCCCGGCTGCGCAGATCCTCCGGCGAAGCCCCATGGGCTGTGGCAATCAGCCGAACGCCGCAGTATGCCGCCCGGATCAATGCCTGGCAGTCCGATTCCAGGGTGATCTCATCCACGGCGATGCAGCTGGGCCCCATAGCCCGCAGGGTCATCAGGATCCCCTCTGCCTTCGGGCAGCCGGAAAGCACGTCCAGCCGCCCGCCTCTGGAGATTCCCCGGGGAAACACCTCTTCCCGCTCGTCCACCACTGCCACATGCTCCCGCTGTGAAAGCTGTCGCACCAGATCCCGGAGCAATGTGGTCTTTCCCCATCCGGGCGGGCCTAGGATCAGAATGGATCCCTGTTCCCGGGCAGCCGCTGTACCGATCCCCGGAAAATCTCTGGCAATGCGAATGCACAGGGAACTGACCTCCCGGATTCCTTCCATATGTCCGTTGCGGATCACGGCCTGTCCGCACAACCCTACGCGATGGCCGCCGGGTGCCGTCAAAAAGCCCTGGGCCGCCGTCTCTGCCGACCAGGGGGAATACCGGCTGGCCGCGTTCACCACAAAATGAAGATCCTCTCCCCGCGTCTGGCCTCCCAGCCATTGACTGCCCCGGGTGAGCACCAGCTCCGGCGGCGCATCCAGGCGCAGACGCAGCTCCTGGGCTTCTTCCTTCCCCAGGCTGTCCACCTCCCGGCGAAGGCCCGGGGGCAGGATGGACAGCAGTTCCTGCCATGCACACATCATTTGCATCACTCCTGGGAAAGCCTATGTCCCTGGGTTGTCCAATATGCCCGTGGACAAAAAAATGCCCTGGACGGGCAAACGATCCGTTCAGGGCATTGGATAATCTCTAATTATCGCTTATTTTTCTTGTAAAGGATGTTCAATCCCTTCAGCAGCAGATCCTTCTCCAAAATGATCTCCCGCTTACACAACGGCACAACAAACTGCGCCATGCCGCCGGTGGCGATCAGCGTCGCCCGGTGTCCCAGCTCCGCTTCCATCCGCTCCACCAGGCCGTCGATCATGGCGGCGGTGCCGTACATGATGCCGTTGCGCATACACTCGACCGTATTCTTGCCGATAACCTGCTTAGGCTTATCCAGGCTGATGCCCGGCAGCTGGGCGGCACGGTTGGTCAGCGCCTCCAGGGAGATCTTTACACCCGGCAGAATCACGCCGCCCATGTACCGGTTCTCCGGCTCCACCACCTCGATGGTAGTAGCCGTCCCCAGATCCATCAGGATCAGCGGTGCCTGATACTCCGCCAGCGCCGCCACCGCAATAACAATGCGGTCGCTTCCCACCTGGGAAGGCACGTCCATTTGGATATTCAGACCGGTTTTCAGTCCCGGACCGACCACCATAGGCTGCTTCCCGATGATCTTGAGCACGCCGGTACGCACAGAATTGAACACCGGCGGCACCACCGAAGCAATGATGCAGTCGTCAATGTCACCGATCCGTACCCCGTAGACCTCCATCATATTTTTGATCTCAACGCCGTACTGATCGGAAGTCCTTGCTTTATCGGTGGCAATGCGGGCTTTAAAAACCAGGCGATCCTCCTGAAAACAGCCGATCACCAGGTTGGTATTTCCGATATCAATGGCCAGCAGCATAGCATTCTCTCCTTATCGTTGTTTCATCCGCTCCATCAGGTGCAGCAGCGCCTTTCCCAATGCCGTCACCAAAACAGCGGCAGCGACGGCCTCCGGAATACCGGAAGCAGTGACCGTTCCCATCACCAAACCAAATACAGCGGAAAGCGCCACATTTTTCGCCTGGGCATACTGCTGGGCCAAGAGCAGATAAATACTGCCCATCACCAGCAGGGTATGACAAATTGTGGAAATCGCCGCTGTCAGCGGAAGGGCGATATAGTCTTTCAGATTCAGCTTCTTCAGAAGCCGCCACAGCCAGCCGGCAATGACGCCCAACAGAATCCGGCACCCCAGCGCGATCCACAGGCTTTTGGCCGCGCCGGGCAGTCCTTCGTTGGACAGGAAAGGGGAAAAGGCAAAGGCCAGCAGTCCGGGAGACGTGGTATTGACCCAGATGGAGCACAGGCCGAATACGCCCCCAAGGACAGCTCCCGCCCCGGGCCCCAGCAAAATCGCGCCCAGGATCACAGGGATGTGCATAGTGGTCGCCTTGATCACCGGCAGGGGGATAAACCCGATCCCCGTCACACCCATGACCAGCAGCAAGCCGCAGAACATGGCAAGCAGCGCCATATACCGGGTGTCCGCTTTTTTTTGATTCATTTTTCAATTACCTCCTGCTGCCGTTCCTCCTTCATGAGGATACAGCGCATATTCGAAGCGTTTCGCTCCAGGCCACATTATACCAGGGCTGGGTGAGAAATACAAGGGAAAATTCCCCTTTCCCGGGAAATTTGCACCCTCTCCAGTACCGCTGCCAGGGAAATGCCGTCAGAAGGCATGGGCTGATATGGATCCATTTTGGCTCAGCCGGCGACGATTTATCCATAGATTCCGGAATACGCCCTAAGCGTCGCTTCTGGCCGGCAGATCTCCCGTTTAGAATTTCCCCCGAACGGTTGCATTTGGTAGGATAGTCGTGATACAATATCCCCGGGAGCAGCCGGTCAAACTGTCAGCATCCTTGCCGGCCCGGCTCGCGGAATACCGAAGCGGGAGGAATCGTTATGTTGAAAGGAAAAACCGTCCTTTTGGGCGTGACCGGAGGCATTGCCGCCTATAAGGCCGCCGCTCTGGCTTCTCATCTGGTGAAGCAGCACGCGGCGGTGGAAGTGATCATGACCAAAAACGCCACGGAGTTTATCACCCCTCTGACCTTTGAGCAGCTCACCGGGCGGCGGGTGATGGTAGATACCTTCGACCGGAATTATACCCATCAGGTGGAGCACATTTCCCTGGCGGAGCGAACGGATCTGATGATCATTGCCCCGGCTACCGCCAATGTCTGCGCCAAGCTGGCCCATGGTCTGGCGGACGATATGCTCACCACCACAGCATTGGCCTGCCGCTGTCCCAAGCTCATCGCCCCGGCCATGAACACCAATATGTATGAGAATCCTGTGACCCAGGACAACCTGGACTCCCTGCGCCGCTACGGCTGGGAGGTCATTGAGCCTGCCAGCGGGAGACTGGCCTGCGGCGCCGTGGGAACCGGGAAGCTCCCGGAACCGCAGACGCTTTTGCAGTATATCCTGCGCCAGTTGGCCCTGCCCCGGGATCTTGCCGGAAAAAAGGTGCTAGTGACCGCCGGGCCGACCCAGGAGGCTTTGGATCCGGTTCGGTATTTAACCAACCACTCCACCGGAAAAATGGGCTATGCCCTGGCAAAAATGGCCATGCTTCGGGGTGCGGAGGTCACCCTCATATCCGGCCCCACATCCTTGCCCGCGCCGCCCTTTGTCACGGTGATTCCCGTGACCAGCGCCCAGGATATGTTTGAAGCCGTCGCCGCCCATGCCCCCCAGGCGGATATGATCTTCAAGGCGGCTGCGGTCGCGGACTATACCCCGGCGGAATACTGTGATGAAAAGCTGAAGAAACAGGACGGCTCCCTCTCCATTCCCCTCAAGCGCACCCGGGACATTTTGGCCTGGCTGGGAGAAAATCGCCGTCCGGGACAGTTCCTCTGCGGCTTCTCTATGGAGACCCGGAACCTGGTGGAAAACAGCCAAAACAAGCTCCTGAAAAAGCATCTGGATATGATCTGCGCCAACAATCTGAAGGTGGCGGGCGCCGGGTTCGGTGTGGATACCAACGTCATCACCCTCATCACCCGGGACAGCATCCGGGAGCTTCCTTTGCAGTCCAAGGAAGCCGCCGCCAATGCCATCCTGGATCAGGCCCTTCTGATGAACCGGTAACGAAACGTCCCGAGCCCTGCACATTACACAGGAGGAAAGGCCATGAGCAAACCAACGATGCCCAAACGAAGGTGGAGCGCCGAGGAAGTCTCCCAATGGTATGAAAAAAACGGCGCCGTCACCTACGCGAATCAGGATGACGCCAATTGGGTAGTAAGAAAACCCAAAAGCCTGAGCTGGACCGTCAACTGGGCCAACCCCAAAGCCATCGGTTTTTTGGCGGTTCTGACCGCCGCGGTGTGCATCCTCACAGCACTGATCATTCCCTGATCGATCCGATCCTACCACCGAAAAGGCCACGTCCCCCCATTGGAGGACGTGGCTGTTTTTTATCGGTTGTGGCTGTTTTTTATCGGTTGGATAAGGGGGGTTTGCTGATATGGGTTCTGGAAAATTGTTCTAGACTGTAGTCATATTCACTGTTGGCATACGCCGTATACAGAATATCCACAAGATTCAGCTGCGAGATTCTGGAAGACATGGCGCCGCTGCGGAAGACGGATTCGCTGGCAGTGGTGTAGAGCTTGTAATCGGCCAGCTCTGTCACCGGAGATTGGACACAGCGGGTAATGGCAATAATCGGCGTATGCTTTTCCCGTAAGGCCTTCATACACTCCACCATTTCCACCGTCTGCCCGGAGTAGGAAAACACAATGGCCAAATCGTCTGCTGAGGCGTTTCTGGCCATAAGCAACTGAGAGTGCCAATCATCATTGACGATACAGGGCTTATTCAGCCGCAGAAATTTCAGATAGGTATCCCGGGCTGCGCAAAGAGAAGCGCCTACACCGAACAGCAGTACCATCCGGCAATCCCGCACCAGCTCTACACACCGACGCAGGATATCCACATCCAGCAGGTTCTGGGTATCCTCAAGCGAGGCGATGTTCTGGTAGGTGATCTTCTCGATAATATCCTCCAGCCGATCCGTGCGGGTCAATTCCCGGCGCTGCTCCTCCACGCTCCGCTGGCGAAGAGCCAGCTCACAGGTCACCGCCCGGCGGAATTCTTTATACCCGGAGAATCCAAGACGATGGCACAGCCGGATCAGGGTGGAGGGAGAGGTATAGGAACGCTCCGCGATCTGGTGAATGCTCAGTTCCATCACTTGCTCCGGGTGTTCCAGCAGATAGCCCGCCGCCGCACCCTCCGTGGGACTCAGAGACGCTTTGGCCTCCCGTAGCAGAAGCAATGCGCTTTTCATGGTAATTCGCCTCCTTTCTTTGTGAAAGTATAGCATTTTTGCCCGAGCTTTGTCAAGGCGGGCTATGTGCAAAATAACCAAACAGCTCCAGGACGCTCCTGGTTAGTTTCACGCAGACTGTCAACTTGGATTTCAAAATCGTCATTTTGCGAAACAAAGTTCCGCATATTTGAAAAATCATTGACACAATGTAAAATTATTGTTAGTATACTTTTGCAAAATAGATCCACCTGCTTTTGGAGGCTTTATATATCCTATATTTCCGCCATCCTGCCGGAAGGGCAATTTAGAAAGGAGACGACTATGAGCTTGAATTTAAGCGCTATGACCACCGAGGCCCGGAATTCCCAAACAATGGATCTGGACATCATGACCCCTTTGCAGATCGTGACCGCCATGAATCAGGCGGACGCCATGGTGCCAAAGGCCATCGAGCCCCTTCTTCCCCGGATCGCACAATGTGTATCCTGGGCCATTGAGTCCCTGGAGGCCGGCGGACGGGTGTTCTATATGGGCGCCGGCACCAGCGGACGGCTGGGTGTTCTGGACGCTGCCGAATGTCCTCCCACCTTCGGTGTTACCCCGGACAAGATCATCGGTCTCATCGCCGGCGGCGAAAAAGCCTTCATCCAGGCGGTGGAAGGCGCCGAGGACAGCCGGGATCTGGGCAAGGAAGATCTTCAGAAGTTCCACCTGAAAAAGGACGATCTGGTCATCGGCATCGCCGCCAGCGGTCGTACGCCCTATGTGCTGGGCGGCCTGGACTATGCCCGGCAAACCGGCTGCCGGACGGCGGCTATCTCCTGTAATGCCGGTTCCGCTGTGGGCCAAGCGGCAGATCTGGCGATCGAAGTGGTAGTCGGCCCCGAAGTTCTCACCGGCTCTACCCGGCTGAAGGCGGGCACCGCCCAAAAGCTGATCCTTAACATGATCTCCACCGCTTCCATGGTAGGAATCGGAAAAGCCTACCAGAATCTGATGGTGGATGTAATGCAAACCAACGAAAAGCTGCGGGTGCGGGCGGAGAACATCGTCATGGAAGCCACCGGCGCCGAACGGCAGACGGCCAGAGCCGCCATTGACGAAGCCCAGGGCAACGCCAAAACCGCGATCACCATGATCCTGGCCAACTGCGACGCAGCCACAGCTACAGCCCGGCTGGAGAGGGCCCGCGGACACGTCCGGGAAGCCATCCGCTGATCTATCTTCGTCTGAAACAGTTTCGGCTGTTTTGGGTTTCGCTCCCGCGAAACAGCAATACATGGATCCCCTACAGGAAATAAAGAAGAAAAGGAGAATGGTATCATGACAAATCAGGAATTGTCCATGAAGGTGCTGCAGCTGGTAGGCGGACGCGAAAACGTCATCAGCGCAACAAACTGCATGACACGGCTTCGCATCCATGTCAAGGAGGATGCCGCCATCCAGGATGAAGCATTGAAGGCTCTGGAAGGCGTTCTTGGCCTGATCCACGATCAAGCCTGCTATGTGGAGGTGGTCGTCGGTCCCGGCAAGTGCCGCAAGTGTGCTGACATTTATAAGGACATGGGTATTCCCGTCTCCGCCGACAAAACCGCTTCCGACGACTGGAAGGCCAACAAAGCCGCCATCAAGAGCAGCCAGAAGCAGAGCAAGGTCAAGACATTGCTGAAGGAATTCGGCGAGATCTTTGCCCCGTTGATCCCCGGCGTCATTGCCGCCGGCCTGTGCGCCGGTGTGCAGACCCTGCTGACCCAGGCTGTGCCCGGGTATGCGGAAATGCCCGCGCTGAACCTGATCGTCAACCTGCTGAGCATGATCAATACCGCCTTCATGACTTATCTCACCGCCTGGTCCGGCTACCGCGCGGCTGAGAAGTTCGGCGGCACCCCCATCCTGGGCGGTATGATCGGTATGATCACCACCCTGGGCGGCATCAACACCATTTCCCAGATCGTCGGCCTTTACAATGAAGCCCAGCCGCTGGACGCAATCCTGCGGGCAGGACGCGGCGGTGTGCTTGCCGTCATCATCGGCGTCTGGTTTATGTGCCGTGTGGAGAAGTACGTCCGCAGCAAAATGCCCGACTCCCTGGACACTGTGTTTACTCCCATCGTTACTCTGATCGTCACCCTAGTTCCCTATATCTTCGTGGTCATGCCGCTGACCGGCCTGGTTTCCACCGGCCTGTGCAACCTGGTTGAGCTGGTCGCCATGAGTGAAAATGCCTTCGTTCGGATGATCGCCGGTTATTTGGGCGCGGCCCTGTTCCTGCCCATGGTGGCCATGGGTATGCACCACGGCCTGGTGGCTCTGTACACTGTGCAGCTGGAGGCCTTCGAATACGTTACCCTGTACCCCGCTCTGGCCATGGCCGGCGCCGGTCAGGTGGGCGCCGCCATCGCCATCTACCTGAAGGCGAAGAAGGTACAGAATCAGCGTCTGTCTTCCGTGGTTACCGGTGCTCTGCCCGCCGGTGTCCTGGGTGTCGGCGAGCCTCTGATCTACGGCGTTACCTTGCCCATGGGTAAGCCCTTCATCACTGCCGGTTTGGGCGCCGGTTTCGGCGGCGCGTTCGTCATGCTGATGCAGGTCGCCGCTACCACCTGGGGCCCCTCCGGACTGCTGGGCATCTTCGTCATGACCGCCGGCCCCAACGGCGCTGCCATGTCCATCGT
>CALWXQ010000057.1 GCA_944385545.1 uncultured Oscillospiraceae bacterium
ACAGAAACGCCCTGCTCTTTGTAAGCGTTGCTCCTCTTCAAAACGCTGCTGATCTGATATCGTTTGAAAAAACTTTGAATTCTGGAAGAAAAACGCTTTTCATTTTCAACATCAAATGCTATACTGTTCATAGTGCAGACCCCTTGTATGTGTTTGGTGTTTTGTGGTGATTACATTATACCATACATTGGGTCTGTACTGCTTTTTTATTTCGTAAAATTCGGCTAAAAAGTTGGGTTTTTCAGGGGTGCGAAGTTTGAGTCATTAACCTGATTGAAGAAAACGGGCGTTTTGAGGAGCTGCCGGAGTTCCGCAAAAAAGAGTACCTGGAAGCCCTTGCCGAATGCAAAGCAAAAGCCACCGCGGAAGTTCAGATGATGCTGGATCTTCGTGGCAATACAAACGTGGTTGATTACCTGGATCACAGGTTTCAGAACTGGGCCGATTCTTCCGGTTTCGGCTGTGATCTGCTGATCCGGATGGAGTTGCTCACGGATCTGCGCTCCATCATCAAAGCCGGCAAGCAGTTTACGGAAGAAGAAGTTCTGCGGATCGGTCGGGATATCTGCACTGCCCTTGTCCTGTGCCACGGAAATCACATCCTGCACCGGGATATCAAGCCGGAAAACATTATGGTGAACAAAAACGGGCATTATAAGCTGGGCAACTTCGGCGTTTCCCGCATTCTGGAGTCCACGCCTACCGCCGTGGCGATGACCGGCGTTGGGACGCCGGAGTATGCGGCTCCGGAGCAATTCTCTGGAAAACAGGACACGCGCATGGATATTTACAGCCTGGGACTGATCCTGTACGAACTGAGCAACCAGAACAGACTGCCCTTTGCCGCTTCCGGTTACGCCCGTCAGGAGGACGTGCAAAAGAGGCAGATCGGCGTGCCGCTGCCCAGACCGGTCAACGCCGGTGACGGGCTTTGGCGGATCATTCAGAAAGCCTGCGCGTACAAGCCCCAAGACCGGTACGCAACCGCCAAGGAAATGTTGAATGACCTGTGCCGGCTGGGAGAGGAACCCTACATCAAACCCACCGCGCCGGATCCCCGGGGCGCGCCCGGGTCAGATGTTCAGACAGCCTCCTGCGACTATACCACCCAGTTTGCCGGCCAGCAGATGACGCCGGATTACAGCACGGTGGCGGCGGTGGGTTCCGGCGGGTATCGGCAGCCATCCGGAAATCGTAAGAGGAATACCAGAAAATGGGCCGCCCTGATTGCGGCGCTGGTTCTCGCCGTCGGATGCGGATTTGCCGCTTTGACGATCCTCGTAAGCAAATTTGTGAAAGAAACCGACTTGTTTTCCGGCGAAACGGAGCCGCCCGCCACGGCGCGCGGCGAGCCTGAGGAATCCGGCGAGGAGGCGCCGGAGCTTTCCACCGCTGTGACGGAATCGCCCGCACCCCCGACTACACAGCCGGCAGTCACCGCGCCCGTTCCGGTATGGAACGTGGGGGATCTGTACACGTTCGGTACTTTTGAGCAGGATAACGATTCGCAATCCGGGGAGGAGCCGCTGACGTGGATCGTCCTGGAGGTCAAGGATGGGAACGCGTTGCTGATTACAGAGCGGATCATCGACATGCAGCCGTATAACGCCTATCAGATGGACGTAACTTGGGAAGACTGCTCCGCCCGTTCTTGGCTGAACGAGGTGTTTTACAGCGCTGCCTTCAGTGAGGAAGAAAAGGACAGGATCCTGGAAACAACGGTGTCCACACAGGCCAATCCGTATTACGGTACAGACCCCGGCGGGCAGACCACAGATCACGTGTTCCTTCTAAGCCTGGAGGAAGTGGAAGAATACCTGCCCCGGGACAGTTCAAGGTACTGCGGCGCGACGCAGTACGCAATCAAGCAGGGGGTATATGTCAATCCCTCGACCGGCGGAAGCTGGTGGATGCTCCGCACCCCGGGCGCGGAAAGCCACATGGTTATGAGTATTAACAGCGACGGCAGCATTGATTTTGACGGAGGAAGGGTCAATTCCAACAAAGGCGGTATTCGCCCCGTCCTGTGGATCAAACCGGAGAACCGCTGAATCCATGACCAGGCGCCAGCGCCGGAAGCGTCCGCTTCTGCTTGAGCCTCTTGAAAACGGGAAATACCATAAGAGGAGGGGGCTGACCGGTCAGCCCCCTCCTGCATGAGTATTATGGATTTCCCTTGTCAAACCTTTTGTGTACGGGTTTGCCTGACGCGGCGGCGCCTGTTCTACCCCCGGAAGGGTTGGACGTATCGTTCGTGACTGAGGCTTTGCGGTCGCGCGTAGGCGCCGGACACCAGACCCAGCATGGCGTAAATGGTAACCACCGAGGAGCCGCCGTAGCTGATCAGCGGCAGGGTCAAACCGATAACCGGCATAGCGCCGATGCACATGCCCACGTTAATCATCACCTGGAAGATCAGCGCGGAGGCGGCGCCGTAGCATACCACCCGGCGCATATAGTCCTGGCACCGAATGCCCACATAAATACACCGGGCAATGATGGCAAACTCCATAATCATCACCAGCACACAGCCAAAAAAGCCCAGCTCCTCGCCGATGGAGGAGAAGATATAGTCCGTATGCTGGGCGAACAGGTTGCCGCCCTGGGTACGGTTACCGTTAAAGAGGCCCTGGCCCGTCAGACCGCCGCCGGTGAGGGATTGGAGGTTAATCTTATAATGGTAACGTTCGTTGATGCCCAGAGGATCGATGGATTCGTCAAACAGAATCAGGATCCGGTTTCGCTGGTATTCACCAAGGAAGGGCCACAGGAAGGGAAAGGCGACGGCGATCCCGCCCAGAGCCAGGGCAAACCACCAGAGGCTGACGCCGCCGGCAAAGGTCATGCCGATGAAAATAAAAACGAAGATCAGCGACACACCGGCGTCACTGGACAAGACCATGTTCAGGCCCACCAGCAGTCCCAGGTGCAAGACCATGTGCATAACCGAGGAAATATGGGAGATTCGGTTCTGATGGGCGCTCATAACGGAGGCCATAATGACGATATAGGTGATCTTGCAGATTTCGGCAGGCTGAATGTTGATCGGCAGCAGCGGGAAGTCCAGCCAGCTTCGGTTGCCGGTATCGTTATCGGTTCCGAAGGGGATGAGCATCAGCAGCAGAACGGTGTTGAAGACCACCATCGCCATCCGGTGCTCCGAAAGCATATCCAGATCCAGGGAGGAAACAAACGCATACATCATGACACCCAGGACTGTAGCGCCCGACTGAATGGCGATGTAACGGAAGTTGCCCTCAAATTTATCAGCGGAAGTGGCGCTGGCAATGGCCACAATGCCAAAGGCGGAGACAATCAGGCAGATGATCAGCAGCACCATATCGCCTTTTTTTGTAAAAGACCGCAGTTCGTCCAGAAAACGGCGCACGCACTCGCCTCCTTTCTATTCCATGCATTATAACATTGAAGCGAAAAAAAGTAAATAGAGGAAATGTAAACGAGTTATGAATGGAAAAACTTTCCGGAATTTGGCAATCATTCTTACCAGAAGAAATCCCTTGACGGCGGCGGTCGGGGAGAGTATACTGAAGCCGTTACCCCTCTTCTTCCCGAAAGGGGTCATTTTTCGCAAAGGCAGGTTGCGCCATGATCCGTGATGGTTTCTCCCCCAGAAGACTGGTTTCTGTGTTCCTTGTGCTCATGGGCAATGTGATTTACGCCCTTTCTGTGAAGCTGTTCCTCCTTCCGGCGCAGCTGATGAGCTGCGGCACCACCGGAATCGGGTTGGTGGTGAACCGGCTTACCGGCTGTTCCCTGCCCGGGTTCATTCTGCTGTTTAACCTGGCAGCCCTGATACTGGGGTGGCGGATCCTGGGCGGCAAATTCGCGCTGAGCACCGTGTTTTCCTCCCTGTTTTATCCGGTTGCTTTGGAGGTTCTTCACCGCCTGCTGGGGGATTACCAGGTGACCGGGGATACGCTGCTGAATGTGATTTTTGCCGGCCTTGGCTCCGGTTTGGGTCTGGGTATGGTCATCCGGGGCGGCGCCTCCACCGGCGGTATGGATATTCCCCCGCTGATCCTGCAAAAATTCTTCCGGATCCCTGTTTCCTTCAGCCTGTGGGCCTTTGACATCTGCATTCTGCTGGCCCAGACCTTCTTCCATACGCCGGAGGATCTTCTGTACGGCGTAATGCTGACCATTGTGACCTCCCTGTCCTTGAACAAGGTTTTGCTCCTTGGCACCAGCAAAACCGAGGTCAAGATCGTCAGCACCGAGGCGGCGAAGATCCGGGACGGTATTTTGTCCCAGGTGGATCGGGGCGTCACCGTGCTCCACGGGGAGGGCGGTTATCTGCGTCAGCCCTCTCAGATCCTCCTGAGCGTGGTGTCCAACCACGAGCTGCCCAGGATCGAGCATCTGGCCCGCTCCATCGATCCGGAATGCTTCATCATCGTCAGCCGCGTCTGCGAGGTCTGGGGGAAAGGCTTCAGCCGGGGCAAGCACCAAGGCCGGCATGCAAAAGACCCCCGTCCCGGCGGCTGACCGGCCCCGGCTCCCGGCGCTCTTCATCATCGGTCTGGTCAACTTTTTCTGATCGCGGGATAAAACGGTATCCGGGGAACCCACTGTCGGTTCCCCGGATTTTTTTCTGGGTAAGCTCCCCATGAAAGGAATTCCACTGCGGCGGAGCGAATTCGCATACACTATTTTCCCGCATCGCGGCCCAGTGTCCGGCATGGGGGTTCACTGGCTTTTATGCCTGCATCCAAGCGGCGGCGGCGTTTCCCAGGGCCTGGTTGATTCGGTCCGCACCCTGGGCGCTGTCCGACACAGCGGACAGGTAGATTTTGATCTTCGGCTCCGTGCCGGAGGGCCGCACCATCAGCTTTGCCCCATTCTCCAGCCGGTATTCCAGAACATCCGCCTTGGGAAGGCCGGTGCCGTCCATGGTATAGTCCACCACAGCGCTCACCGGATACCCGGCGATCTCCCTGGCCGGCTCCTGCCGCAGCCGGCCCATGATCTGCTGCATGGTGCGCATGCCGCTTTCCCCCTCAAAGGTGAAGCTGTGCAGGGCATTGCGATACCAGCCGAACTCGTCATACAGCGCGTTCACCGCGTCCAGCAGGCTCATTCCCCGGGCGGCATAGTAGGCCGCCGCCTCACAGGCCAGCATCACCGCGTTGACGGCGTCCTTGTCCCGTACATGACCGCCGGAAAGGTAGCCATAGCTTTCCTCAAAACCGAACAGGAACCGCTCCACCTGGCCCTGGGATTCCAGCAGGCCGATCTGCTCGCCGATGAACTTAAAGCCTGTCAGGGTGCGGCGTAGCTCCACACCGTATTTCTCCGCCACCGGGGAGGCCATATCTGTGGAAACGATGGTGGTCACCGCCACCGGCGCCGAGGGCATGGTTCCGGCGGCCTTGCGCACCCGGCAGATGTAATCCAGCAGCAGCACGCCCATTTCGTTGCCGGTGATCAGCCGGTAACCTCCCTGACCGTCCGGCACGGCGGCGCCCATCCGGTCGCAGTCCGGGTCTGTGCCCAGCATCAGATCCGGCTTGACCTGATCGCACAGGCGCAGGCCCGTCTCCATGGCCTCCCGAATCTCCGGATTGGGATAGGGACAGGTGGGGAAATTGCCGTCAGGCTTCTCCTGCTCCGGCACTACCGTCACCTGGGTCACTCCCATTTTTTCAAGGAGCATCCGCACCGGCTCCAGACCGGAACCGTTCAGGGGGGTATAAACCAGCTTCAGGTTGGATACGTCGTTCCCCGGGCGCAGCGCCAGCACCGCCTGGACAAAGGCCTCCAGGCAGCTGTCGTCGATCAGGCGGATGGTTCCTTCCGCCATGGCTTGGTGGTAGTCCGCCAACCGGGGACTGTGGAAGTAGTCGTGCCGGCCGATGGCCTCCAGAACCTTCGCCGCTGCCTCCAGAGTGATCTGGCAGCCGTCGGGGCCGTAGACCTTATAGCCGTTATATTTGGCAGGATTGTGGCTGGCGGTGACGCAAATGCCCGCACCGCAGCCAAAGTACCGCACCGCCCAGCTCAGGGCAGGGGTTGGCTCCAGCCGTGGATAGATCCAGACCCTGATGCCGTTGGCGGCCAGAACCCTGGCGGCCTCCCGGCAGAACAGACTGCCCTTGTTCCGGCTGTCATGGGCAATGGCAACCTGCTTGGGCAGATCCGAAGCGTTCAGATAGTCCGCCAGGCCCTGGGTCGCCCGGCGAACAGTGTACAGATTCATCCGGTTGCTGCCCGCGCCGATGACGCCCCGCAGCCCGCCGGTTCCGAATTCCAGATCCCGATAGAACCGATCGCTGATGCCCGCCTGATCCTGCTCAATGGCCTCCAGTTCCCGGATCAGATCCGGATCCTCCACGGCAAGCCGACGCCAAAGGGCGTATGCCTGTTGATTGTCCATAGTGTGCTCCTTTCTGATTCCTTTTCCCCGATCCCCTGGGGGACTCTTTAGTGTCGGTTGACTTCCTGTGTAAACGCTAGGAAAGCGGCTTTCCCCTGGGGGGTATTCTTATACACTCCCGCGTCCTCCAGCACCCCGGCGAAGACTTTGCCGGTTTCCCGCAAAAGGATATCCAAAGCGTTTTCTTCCGTAAAGGTATACTGCCGTTTCAGCATCTCCACCCAGGGGGCGTGCTTGGAAAGAATCTCGTCGGCGGCAATGTCCGCCCCCCGCACAATGGCATTTGCCAGATCCGCCAGCTCGCCCTTTAAGCGGCTGGGCAGCACTGCCAGCCCCATCACTTCGATCAGTCCGATATTCTCCTTCTTGATGTGATGCTTGTCGGCATGGGGGTGGAAGACCCCCAGAGGATGCTCCTTGGTGATGATGTTGCACCGCAGCACCAGATCCAGCTCGTACTTATCTCCCCGGCGGCGGGCGATGGGGGTAATGGTGTTGTGAGGCTCCCCATCGGTGAAAGCCAGCACGCCGACAGATTCATCGGAATAGCCCCGCCAGATGTTCAGGATCTTCTCTGCCAGCTGCGCCATCCGCTCCGGTTTTTCCCCGGTCAGGCGGATCACGCTCATGGGCCATTTGACGATACCTGCGGCAATGTCCTCATAGCCCCGGAAAGACACCTCCCGCTCCACCGGTGCCTGCTCCATGGCAAAGGTATACCGTCCCCCCTGGAAATGCTCGTGGCTTAAAATGGAGCCGCCGACAATGGGCAGATCGGCGTTGGAGCCGACGAAGTAGTGGGGGAAGACCTTGACAAAGTCCAGCAGCTTTTCAAACGCCGCCTTGTCGATTTTCATGGGAACATGGAGGGAATTGAACACGATGCAGTGCTCGTTGTAATAGACATAAGGCGAATACTGCAAGTACCAGTCCGCGCCGCGGATGGCAATGGGGATGATCCGGTGGTTGGCCCGGGCGGGATGGTTCATCCGTCCGGCGTAGCCCTCGTTCTCCCGGCACAGCTGGCATTTGGGATAGCCGGACTGAGGGGCGTTCTTGGCGGCGGCGATGGCCTTGGGATCCTTCTCCGGCTTGCTTAGGTTGATGGTGATGTCCATGGCGCCGTATTCGCTTTCATACTTCCAGCGCATGTCCTTCGCGATCCGGTAACGGCGGATATAGTCCGTGTCCTGGCTGAAGGCATAGTACCAGTCGGTGGCCGCCTCCGGGCTTTCGGCGTACTTTTCCCGGAATCGGCGGATCACCTCCCGGGGCATGGGGGTGACTGCGCCCATGATCCGGGTGTCAAAAATGTCCCTGGCGGTGATGTTGTCCTCGCACAGGCCGTTGGCTACGGCGTAGTCCAGAATCCCGGCAAGGATCTCCTCCAAGTCCTCGGACTGCGGCTCCCGGGAGGGGGCGTAGTCGTCCTTATGGAGCAGATCCAGCAGACGGTTGATGAGCACCTGATGGTCTTCCGGCGCGGCAAGGCCCCGGTTCATGGCATAGGACACCAGAGAATCGATGTAGGTTTCAATGCACATTGTCCGCCTCCTCATTCCACAACCATTTCCACACCGCCCTGGGGACGGATGGAGAGCACGTGACAGGCCCCTTCTCCCAAGGCTTCGTCGATGCCGGCCTTAAAGGCATCCAGAAGCTCAAAGGGGACGAAGGCTTGAACCGTCCCGGCGAAGCCGCCGCCGTGAACCCGGTAGGCCCCCCGGCCGCCTAAGTAATGCTCGCACAGGGCCAGGGCCACCGCCACATCCTGGCGCTCCTTGTAGCCCGCGGGAATGACATTTTGCAAGTACATATAAGAGGAATAGCCGCTTTCCTTGACCAGCCCCAGGAACTTATGGAAATCCCCTTCCTTCAGGGCGGCTACCTGCTTGGGTACCCGTGCATTCTCCTGATAGAAATGAATGGCCCGCATCACAGCCCGGTCGCCGCAGACCTTGCGCAGCCGGGGCAGACGGGAATAGAAATCTTCCTCAGGGATTTCCGTCAGAACCTCCTTGCCAAACTGGGCGCAGACCGCCCTCAGCTCCCCGGGGATGGCGGCATACTCGTCAGTCAGGTCTGCATGGCTGGCCTGACTGTCGATGATGCACAGGGCGTGGCTGCAGGCGGCAAAGTCAAAGTCCACCGGCTGGATCACCGGGTTTTCCCTGTCAAAGAAATCGATGGTCACCAGATTCCCCACAGCGGAGGCCATCTGATCCATCAGCCCGCAGGGCTTGCCGAAGAACACGTTCTCGGCGTACTGACCGATTTTGGCAAGCTCCGGCTGGGAAGCCTTTCCATCAAAGAACAATCCGTTGATGATGGCGCCGATCAGCACCTCATAGGCGGCGGAGGAGCTTAAGCCCGATCCGGGGAGCACAGTGGAGACGCAGTAGGCGTCAAAGCCCTTCACCTGGCATCCCATCTGGGCGAATCGAGCTGCCACGCCCCGGATCAGGGCGGGGGTGGTGTTGATCTCCGACTCCACCGGAGTCAGGCAGGAAAGCTCCACCTCGCTTATGGGATACCCTTCCGAGCGAACGCGAATCACATTGGTGCCGTTGATCCGGACTGCCGCCCGGGTATCCAGATTCACCGCGGCGGCTAAGACCCGGCCCCGCTGATGGTCGGTGTGGTTGCCGCCGATCTCGGTGCGGCCTGGGGCGGAGAAATATCGCTCCGGCACGCCGCCGAAGGCAGAAGTGAAACCTGCGTCCAAGCAGCTTCTGTCTGCCGCGGAGAGCTTTAGTTCATTCATAATAACCTCCCAAGAATCAGCCTGATAATACAGACTGGAATGCGCATCCTTTCCCCTCCTATTATACAGATTTTTCCCAAAAATGGAAGATGCATTTGCGGATTTTCCCGTGTACCAATTTGCGGTTTGCGCATCTGCGAAAAATGGCGGCAGCATCTTGCGCACCGGCGAAAAATGTGGTATTCTGATACCATTCTTGAAAAGGACGGTTGGATCTATGGAATCCAGGCGATTGCTGATCACGGGATTTACGCCTTTCGGCAGCAATACCATTAACCCATCCTGGGAAGCGGTATCACGGCTGCCCCGGCACATCGGCTCCTTTCACCTGCGTCCGTGCGCCATTCCCACCGTCTTTGGGGAGGCGGCGCAGACGGTGCTGCGGGAAGCGGCGGTTTTTGATCCCCATGTGATCCTGTGCGTAGGGCAGGCCGGCGGGCGGGAGGCGGTAGCCCCGGAGCGGATCGCTGTAAACATCCGGGATGCCCGGATCCCGGACAACGCCGGGTTCCAACCCTCTGGAGAATATGTCCTTCCGGAAGGCCCGGCAGCCTACTTCTCCACCGTCCCCGTAAACGCCATGGCCCAGGCCATTCGGGCCGCCGGACTCCCCGGCGCGGTTTCCAACAGCGCCGGCGCCTTTGTCTGCAACGATACCCTGTATACCCTGCTGCACCACTACGCCGGTACCCACGTCCGGGTGGGATTCCTCCACGTTCCTTACCTTCCTCAGCAAGGCGCCCCATCCCTTCCTCTGGAGCAGATCGTATCAGCACTGATCGCCGCCATTTCCGCCCTGGAAGTCTAAGGATTCTCTGAATCCACTGTAACGCTCCCGCTTCCCAAAAATTTTTTTCAAAAACCCTTGACAAATTCCGCAACTGTGCTATAATACAAAAGCTGTCTGACAGCGAAGTCCAAAAGCTTTCAAAAACCAAATATCTGGGGGTATAGCTCAGCTGGGAGCCCGGTTGAAGCGGTTACGCACCCCTCATTAACTTAATAAGATATTACTCAGTATGCCCTCATATGGGGGTATAGCTCAGCTGGGAGCCCGGTTGAAGCGGTTACGCACCCCTCATTAACTTAATAATAAACATCGGATACCCTCATATGGGGGTATAGCTCAGCTGGGAGAGCGCTTGAATGGCATTCAAGAGGTCAGCGGTTCGATCCCGCTTATCTCCACCAAAAGGGTATCCGATGTTTTATTTTTTACTCATTTTCACCCGAAAATGAGTATTTTTTATGCCGCAATCCAAACGATGTCAAGGCCCATGCTAAATTGCTCAAAGTCGATGTTAAAGTCGATATGCAGCTTGTAGTCCCGGTAGACATCCACCCTTTTGATAAGGCAGTTGACGATCATCTTCTTAGCCTCAATGCTTGCGGTATCGTACATATCAGCCCACGAAATAATATCGTCATACTGAGCGTTCAAGGATGCCAGGACTGCCTGTCCTTCGTCATAGGCCGCCTGCGCTGCCTCAAGCTGCTGCTGAACTTCGAGACATTTTGTCTCAGCGTCAGCGATCAGAGAGCCAAGCAGCGATTGGGAAAAGGCGCTTTCCCCACGCAAGGATTTGATAACCTCTGCCCGGAGCATTTCGAGCTCACCCGCTGCCTTCGTGTAGTCGGCCCGAATGCTGCGGAGCAGCGCCCGCCGCTCGTCCATCTTTTCCTTGTAACGGACATTGACGATCTCGCTTTTGGGTACAGCCTTCATCCGTTCAAAGATCTGGCGTACCAGCTTATCAATGATGCCGTCAAGGGTATGGGCGGTGTAGCCAGTCTGCCCGTCACATTCGGTCTGCTTGCGGGTTTTACCGTAGCAAACATAGCGGACTCGCTTCACAATGCGGTTGGGATCGTCCTTGCAAGGATAAGCCTTGCCGTTGGTGGTCAGCGAGAGTCGGGAGCCGCAATGCCCACAAAACACATTTCCGGCCAGTAGTGACTGGCCCCGGGTGTTGAGAGGAACACGGCGCTCCTGTTCGGCAGAGTTGGCACGGGATGTACGAATGTGCTGGGCAGCCTCGAATAGTTCCGGCGTGATGATCTGCAAGCGCAGAAGCACTTGGGAGCGGCTGTCACCGCTGCGGAGTACGCCAGTATAGGTGAGGTTGCAAATAATGCCCCGGATGCTGGCGTGATGCCACATCTTACCCGATCTTGCCCGGTAGCCGAGCTTGTTCAGATAGGTGGCGATCCGCTGCGCTCCAAAGCCCTCATGCACATACTTGTCAAAGATGATCCGTACCACAGCGGCCTCGGCCTCGTTGACAACCAGCTCATAAACCTCATGCTTGCGCTTGTTGAAGCGTCCACTTCTAGCAAGGTTATAGCCATAAGGGGCCAGACCACCTTTGAAGCCACCGTCCTCCACAAGCTGGCCCAGAGCGGTTTTTGTACGGATGGAAGTTTTCTCGCTTTCGCCGTCCGCTTGCCAAAACCGGATATAGTTGGTGAGCTTATCGGTGTGGTTATCAAACCGCTGTTCACCCTCTTGGGTACTCCATACCTGGATGCCATTCTTAACAAACCACTCTACTGCCTTGTTAAATCTAAATCTTTCATAAATCAGAATATTGTGCTATAATAACCTCAGATGATAATAGGGGGTT
>CALWXQ010000058.1 GCA_944385545.1 uncultured Oscillospiraceae bacterium
TGCTACCGGATGCAGTCAGATTTTTCACTTGGTTTCGTGAAAAGGATTCTTGCCAATTATTACTTGACACATACCCGGAACGCCCTCCGGTTTGACAAGGAGGGAACGACCCAATGGCAAAATACATTATGGCCCTGGATGCCGGCACCACGTCCAACCGCTGCATTCTGTTTGACCAGGCGGGGCAAATGTGCTCCGTTGCCCAGAAGGAATTCACCCAATATTTCCCCCAGCCCGGCTGGGTGGAGCACGACGCTCTGGAGATCTGGTCTACCCAGCTGGAGGTGGCCCGGATGGCCATGGCCAATCTCAACGTCACCGCCGGGGATATTGCCGCCATCGGCATCACCAACCAGCGGGAGACCGCCATCGTCTGGGACAAGACCACCGGCGAACCCATCCACCGGGCCATCGTCTGGCAGTGCCGCCGCACCAGCGACTACTGTGACCGGCTGAAGGCGGAGGGCCTGACGGAGTCCTTCCGGTCCAAAACCGGCCTGGTTATCGACGCTTACTTTTCCGGCACCAAGCTGCGCTGGCTCCTGGAGAACGTTCCCGGCGCCAGGGAGCGGGCCCGGCGGGGCGAGCTGCTGTTCGGCACCGTGGAGACCTGGCTGATCTGGAAGCTCACCGGCGGCAAGGCCCATATTACCGACTATTCCAACGCCTCCCGAACCATGCTCTTTAACATCAACACCCTGACCTGGGACAGGGAGATCCTGGCCCGGCTGGACGTCCCCGAAGCCATGCTGCCGGAGGTCAAGCCCAGCAGCTGGGTTTACGGCCAGACCCTGGCCCAGTTTTTCGGCGCTCCCATCCCCATTGCCGGCGCCGCCGGCGATCAGCAGGCCGCCCTGTTCGGTCAGACCTGCTTCGAACCCGGCCAGGCCAAGAACACCTACGGCACCGGGTGCTTCCTGCTGATGAACACCGGGGAAACGCCGGTATTCAGCCGCAACGGTCTGGTGACCACCATCGCCTGGGGACTGGACGGCAAGGTGGAATATGCCCTGGAAGGCTCCATCTTTGTGGCCGGAGCCGCCATCCAGTGGCTGCGGGATGAGCTGCGGCTCATCGACTCCGCCCAGGACTCCGAATACATGGCCACCAAGGTCAGCGATACCCACGGCTGCTACGTGGTGCCTGCTTTTACCGGCCTGGGCGCCCCGCACTGGGATCAGTACGCCCGGGGGATGATCGTGGGTCTGACCCGCGGCGTGAACAAATACCACATCATCCGGGCCACCCTGGACAGTCTGTGCTACCAGACCCTGGACGTGCTCCGGGCCATGGAGGCCGACTCCGGCATCCGCCTGACCGCCCTGAATGTGGACGGCGGTGCCTGCGCCAACAACTATCTGATGCAGACCCAGGCCGATCTCATGGGCGGCCCCGTCCAGCGGCCCAGCTGTGTGGAAACCACCGCCATGGGCGCCGCCTATCTGGCGGGTCTGGCCGTGGGCTACTGGAAAAGCAAGGAGGACGTGCTCCGCAACCGGGCCATTGACCGCGTCTTCCAGCCCGCCATCCCGGATACGGAACGAGAAAAAAGGATCCGCCGGTGGAACCGGGCCGTCCGGCTGGCCTACGGCTGGGCCAGAGAAGAACCGTAACCACATAACGATTCACGGGCGGCCCAATGGGCCGCCCGCTGGCTGTCGAAAATCCCCTTCGGGGCTTTCCGACAGATTTTTGCAGGTAAGCTGCGCGCACTCCTTGTGCGCCGTGGGCGCACAACTCGCACAAAAAGCAGCCTGAGATGTATTTTCCGCCAGGTAGAGGGAACATATCACACGCCCCGGCGGAAAATGATTCAAATTTGATTTGCCGCTGCAGCGGCAAATTCTGCGAAGCTTTTTCGACGGTCTGACGGGCGGCCCAATGGGCCGCCCGCGCTGTTTCTTTTGGATTTCATCCGCGCTCTCTGACCAGCATCGGCGTAAACATAGGCTTGCCAAATCGCTTCACAAACAGCTGGCATTTGACCAAAAAGGCATAGTAGACGTTATATCCGCAGCCGTACATGGTTTCCACATTGGCCATGCCCTTGGCGAAGATCACATCCGCCGCCTCCATGGCCTGCCTGGCCTGGGCAGAGAGCCGATCCAGCTGGGTGCCGGGAATGTTGTTGCCGTTGTCGATCACCGGGAAAGGGATTCCCACCGCCGCCGCGTCCTCCCGGGTGGCGTCGTTCTGGGCAATGTCCCCCCGGACGCAGAAGGTGATCTCCACCTGGGGATACCGGTGGGCGATGCACTCCGCGAAAATCCGGTCGAATCCGATCTCTCCGGCGTTGTCCGTCAGGTACAGCAGCTTGCCACCCGCCTCCAGCTCCCGGCAGAGGCTGTGGTAGACCCCGGCGTCCAGCTCCATTTCCAGGGCCTTGTCCAGCATTTCCTCCAGCTTGTCAAAGCTGACCTGATCCCGCAGGGCGGCAAAGTCCAGGTAGTTGCCCAGGATCGCCAATTGCAGTCCTGCCAGCACCGGATCTTCCGCGGAGGCTGCCCTGTCCCGGAGGGCGGAGAACCGCTCCATAACGAACCGGTTAGAGTCCGCCTTCTCCTGCCGGAACCGATCCAGCTCCAGGCCGTAGTGCCGGTGGAGCAGCCGGGCAGTTTCCGGCGCGAACCAGGGGGAGCTGGCCTCCGACGGGGCCGACAGGTACAGGCGCATCAGATCCTTGGCAAAGGCCACCGCCTGCTCTTCGGTGCCCAGGGAACGGGCCAGCTCCAGGTTCCGTCCCATGTGGCACTGGAAGCACTGTGTGTCCATGGAAAACTTCATACCTTCAGCTTCATCACCAATTTTTTGTATGCCTTGGCCTCCTCCAGGTGGACGCCGGGCATGTGGGCATCCTCAGGGAAGACCACATAGCAGTAGCCCTGACCGATGCGCATGAAGTCCACGTCCCCGGCGTACATTCCCTTGTCCTTCACGGTGTCGAATTCGCCCTGAAGGGTCAGGGTTTCCAAGGGAGCCCAGCCCACGGTCTCCTCCCCTTCCACGATATACTGGATGTCCAGATAGTCCCGGTGGGCCTCACAGAGCTTTCCCTGGGCAGGCTTGGTCTGGCCCTCCTGAACCAGGATCCGGTTGCCCTGGGACAGGGGGATGGTTCCTACAGTCCAGGTCTCCATGGCCGCAGCGGCCTGCATGGCCTCCTCCAGGCCGGGGATAATGGGGGCATAGCGCCCCAGGTCTTTGTAAGGACATACGATCATAGCAGATTCCTCCTATCAGCGGGGTTGTTCCCCGGTATTTCCGTTACAGCTCCAGTAGCCGGTCAAACCGGTTGATCCGGGCGGCGTATCCCGCCGGGATGCCAAAGCCATAGTCCGCCCAGATGAAGTCGATCCCGGCTTCCGCGGCGGCCTCGTAATCCCCCTGGGTATCGCCGATATAGGCGCAGTTTTCAATGCCGAAGCACTCCATCAGGGTGCGGATGGTCTTGCCCTTGCTGGTGTGGGTATCCCCGAAGCACAGATGCCCCCGGATGTAAGGCTCTAGCCCCAGCTTTTGGATGCACAACTCCGGATATCCCTGCTGGCTGTTGCTGACGATGAACAGCCGGTAACGCCGGGCCAGACGGGCCATGGTTTCCTTCACCCCGGGATAGCCGATGGCGCAGGGGTTGTCCCGGAGATACCGGTTCTCCGTATCCATGCACCGCTCCATCAGGGCATAGCGCTCCGGCGGGGCAATGGCAGCCAGGAGCACGTCGGCAATGTCCGTCATCACCTTGCCGAACAGGGGCCGCAGGTCTTCGGCGTTTACATACAGATGCTCCAACCCTTCGGCCTTCAGCTGGATGTTATAGCCCTGGGCCACCAGTTCCCGGGAGTCCCACAAGGTGCCGTCAATATCAAAAATCAGGCTTTCGTACTTCATACTTCCTCCAGGTGCCGCCGAATGCGGCCGATGATCATATCCAGGGCCACCTCGTTTTTGCCCCCCTCCGGCACCACAATATCGGCAAAGCGCTTGCTTGGCTCCACATACATTTCGTGCATAGGCTTCACCGTCTTCTGGTACTGCTCCAGCACGCTTTCCAGGGTACGGCCCCGCTTGTTCACATCCCGCTTGATCCGGCGGCACAGGCGCACATCCGCGTCTGTATCCACGAAAATCCGAATGTCCATCAGGCTGCGCAGAACCTCATTTTCAAAAATCAGGATCCCCTCCACAATAATTACCCTTTTGGGGACGATCCGCACCGTATCCTGGGAGCGGTTTTGGATGGTAAAATCATATACCGGGCAGTCAACACTCTCCCCCCGGCGCAGCTTCTCCAAGTGCCGGGCCATCAGATCCGTCTCCAGTGCCGCAGGCTCGTCATAATTGAGCTGGCACCGCTGCTCATAGGTCAGTTCATCATGGCGCTTGTAATAGTTGTCATGGCTGATCACCGTAACCTGATCCTGAAACGCCTCAATCAGGCGCTTCATCAGGGTGGTTTTTCCGCTGCCGGTGCCTCCGGCAATGCCAATGACCAAGATCCCGCTGTCCATGGCAATCCTCCTCTTTCCGGTCAACTTCCTCTTTGGCTGTATTCTATCAAATTTCGCCGTGGGTTTCAATGGTTTCTTGACTTTTTCCCCCAGGTTTGCTATGGTGGATTCATCAATACCAAGGAGGCATGGCTATGCAGCGGTACTTATTCGTCATTGACTATCAGAACGACTTTGTAGACGGGGCGCTGGGTTTTCCCGGGGCGGAGCATCTGGACGGCCCCATTGCCGAGAAGATCCGCGCCTATGGCAAGGGCAGGGTCTATTTTACCAGGGATACCCATTTCCCCAACTACCTGACCACCCGGGAGGGTCGGAATTTGCCGGTGGCGCACTGTCTGGAAGGCTCCCGGGGCTGGCAGCTCTACGGTCAGACCGCCCAGGCCCTGGCGGAGGTGGAGGCCCGGGGGATTAACAAGCTGTCCTTCGGCATGGACGTCTCCCATCCGTCCGTGGCCGCCGTTCTCCCGGAGCATGCCGATCAGATCGAGCTGGTGGGGCTGGTGAGCAACATCTGCCTGCTCAGCAACGCGGTGGTGCTCCAAAGCCGTTACCCGGAAGCCGTCATTGTGGTGGACGCCGCCTGCACCGCCTCCTTCGACAAGGCCCTGAACGAGAAAGCCCTGGACGTGCTGGAAGGGCTTCAGGTGACGGTGCTGGGCCGAGATCGCTGAGGTAATCCCTTCTCCCACACAAATGCAATTGCGCCGCTGTAAGCCGAAGTACCGGCTTACAGCGGCGGTTTTGTACTCTGTCAGCGCTGCCGGAACACCTGCCGGATCCGGTGGGCGCCCTTTTCCGCAATGGCTTCCGCCTCCCGGCCCAGGGCCATCTCCAGCAGGGGAAGCTCCGTCTCGCTGCCGTGGGGCACAGCCCAGGCCCCGGCGTCGCTGCCCGGAGCGATCAGTCCGCCCATCCCGGCAAAGGCGGCTACGTTCTCCAAAGCGCTGTCCAAAATGGCCCGCACCGCCTCCTCCCGGAAGCGGCCCCGGCCCCGGAGATTCCCCACCGTGGACAGGGTAGGCACCCAAACCGTTCCCGCCTGGGCCATGGCCCGGAGCGCCTCCGGATCCAGATAGGCTCCGTGCTCAATGGAATCCGCCCCGGCCTCCGCCGCGGCCTGGACGCACCTGGCCCCGTTGCCGTGGGCCATCACCGCCAGGCCCTCCTGGTGGGCAATGTGAATCAACTCCCGGATCAGCTCCGGGGGCAGGCCTTCTTCCGTGAGTACCCCGAACCGGTCAAAGTCCATCAGGCCGGAGATCATGATCTTGATGAAATCCCCGCCCTCCCGGCGGGTCTGGGTCACCAGCCGGGCAAATTCCTTGGTTGTGCGGTAAGTCCTGCCGATGAACCGGCCGTAATACCCCTCCAGACACAGTGGGGCAAGCGGGGTGCGGTAGGTAATGCCGTATTCTCCGGCCATGGCCCGGGCCGCCGCGCCCACGCCCCACCGGTCGCCGCCGTCCCGGAGGTAGGTGATCCCCCTGGCCTGATATTCCGCCAAACGGCCGCGGATCCAGCCCAGATCCACAGCCTCCCGGTGGCGGCGGATGGCCGCCCGCCAGTCCGCGCCGTCCAGCACCATATGGATGTGGCAGTCACAGTTCACCTGCGCCCCTCCCTTCCAGAATAAAATCGCCGCCGCGGACTGGCCGCGGCGGTGATGACACACACGATCACAAGTATTTCTTCATCGCCTCGGAGGCGTTGGCAGGATCCTCAGAGATGGTGATGGTGATCTCCATATTGTTGGTGGCGGCAAACTCGGCGCACCAGGCAACGAACTCCTCAGCGGCGGCCTTGTCGGTGCCGATGGTCTTGTACAGGTTATCGATGAACACATCGGTAATGTCGAAGTTGCCGGCGTGCAGGCCGCTCAGGAAGCCCTTCAGCATGTCCGGGTTGCTGATGGCATATTCCTTGGAGTCAACCAACCGAACCTTGTAGGTAACGTCGTAAGTAAGCTTTCTGCCGTACTCGATGCAGACCACGTCTCCGTGGGCGTCAGCCACCGCGGTGTGGATGGCGTCGATCAGCTTCTTGGTTTTGCCAGTGCCCTTCAGGCCCATAATCACATGTATCATAGGATAGTCCTCCTTTGCTTGCCAGTTTATTGGCTTATGCACATTCTACCAGCAATTGGCGCAATTTGCAATATCTAATTTGTGAAAAAAATAAAAACCATGGCAAACGTACCCGCCGGAGCCGTCAGCCCGGCGCCGCCGCCGTCTTCCCCCGCCGCGAGCTGCTCAGGCTTGTTCCGGCGGCTGCAAACAGGTTCCTGCGATGAACACCAGGTACTTTTCCAGATACACCTTTTGCACCGCCGCCACAACGCAGGTATACAGCAGCCGCTTCTCCAGGCTGGCGTCCTCCCCCTGGGCCTCCAGCAGATCCTTCACTTCAAAAGTAAATTGCAGCACATTTTCAAACTCCTGGCAGAAGTAGTCATAGGCCGTTTCCAGGGGATAGGATCGCTTTTGCAGCTGAATGAAGCTGTCCAGCGCGTCCAGAGACAGGACGCTTTTTGCCACGGCGATGAAAAACAGATAGGCAATCTGCTCCCGGCTGTACTGCTTCTTCACCGGGTTGGCGACCAGCCCCTTCTTGACATAGTTGCTGATCATGGAGGAAGTCAAAGCAAATTCCCCCAGGGGCGCCAGAGCTTCCCCAATATATTTGGTTGTCTGCTCCAGGTACAGCCCCACATTGGGAATCTGCTGGAACCGGGGCAGTCGAAAGTCCTGTATGGACGCGGAAAGCTGCCGTGGATTCTGCTGGTTCATAGCCATCACCTGTTCGGAAGGGTTGAGGCGTGTCCTGTCCGGACAACCCTCGTTTTTGTATTATACCGAACTCCTCGGGAAAAGTCAATATCCAAAGCTTTACTCAAGATTTTCTTGACAAGTTCTCAGGATGCTGATAGAATATAATCGGTTATTAAAAAACCGATGATCGTTGAACATGTGAGGGATCCCTATGCAATATAAAATTATTTCCGACTCGTCGTGCAATGTGCTGACCATGCCCAGGGAGGATTTTGCCACCGTCCCCTTAAAGATCCTGGCCGCCCGGGAATATGTGGATGACGCGGCTCTGGATGTGGACGCTATGATCGAGGATCTGAAGAACTACAAGGGCAAATCCAGCTCCTCCTGCCCCAACGTAGGCGAATGGCTGGAAGCCTTTGGGGACGGGGAATTTATTTTCGGCATCACCATTACCAAGCATCTGTCCGGCAGCTATAACGCCGCCGTCAACGCCGCCCAGACCTACATGCGGGAGCATCCCGGCCGGAAGGTGTTTATCTTCGACTCCCTGTCCGCCGGGCCGGAGCTGATGCTCCTGGTGGAGAAGATTCGGGCCTGTGAAGCGGCGGGGGACGATTTTGAAACCACCAAGGAAAAAGTGCTGGACTATCACAACCATCTTCACACCCTGTTCAGTCTGGAGTCCCTGACCAACCTGGCCCGGAACGGTCGGATCAACCCTGCCGTTGCCAAGATCGCCAGCGTTCTGGGCATCCGGGTGGTAGGCGAAGCCTCCGGCGGCCAGCTTTCCCTGGTGCATAAACCCCGAGGCCCCAGAAAAACCACCAGCACCCTGGTTTCCATGATGAAGGAGCGGGGCTTTGCCGGCGGCCGTCTGCGGGTCAGTCATTGCCACGCCCAAGAGACCGCCCTGGCCCTGCGGGACGCGGTGCTTGCCGAGTTCCCCGGCACGCGGTTCACCCTGGAGCCCACCACCGCGCTGTGCAGCTACTACGCCGAGGAGGGCGGCATCATCATCGCCATGGAGGGCGGCTTCAACACCGGCAACGACAATACCCGATTCTGATCTACGGAACCTCTGATAACATTGTCCGCGGCTTAGCACCGAATCGCTTCCCCCATTCGTACAGCTGAAAAAAGCGGGAAATCCATACCGCATTCTCCCCCTTTTTAAGGTTGGGCTGTGCCAAACTCTCCCGGCATCAGATCTTGCGGATTTCATCAGCGGTTCCTCTTCTTTCCCAAAGCGCAACGGCCTGAGACGGCGAAGAATTCTTCATCGTCTCAGGCCGTTTTGTATGGTTTACGGATGGTCAAAATTTGATGTCCATGCGCAGCAGGCGGGTGACGGTTCTGTAGGCCCACAAAAACCGGTGAAAGATCCCCAGCCGGTAGCACACTTTCCCGCACCAAAGGCCCAGGCCCTTGACGCCGTGACGGCCCAGGGATACCAGGGTGAACCACCGGTTCCCGGCGAACCAGTGGAAGACGGGAAAGTACTCCTTGGACACCCACCGGATAAAGGCCCGGTGATCCACCAGGTGGTTATCGTAGGCTCTGGAAGCCATGGATATACCTACATGGATAAAGGCCACCAGGGCCACCGTATCCCGAACCCAGGCCTCCTCAGTTCCCTTCCAGATCCGCTCCAGCTCCCGGGCCAGGTCATACATGGTCTGTTCCCGGGTATTGGAGATCACAGAACCGGCCCGAACCCGGTAGTGAATCAGCACCCGATCCACACAGGCCAGCTTTCTGCTCCGCTGATACAGATACCAGTGGAAGCACAGATCCTCTCCCACCTGAAAATCCGGGATCCGCAGGCCCGCCAGCAGCTCCGTCCGGATCAGCTTGTTCCACAGGGCGCTGTTGATGAAGGCCAGGGTGTCATCTTTCGCCGGCAGGGGGATTTCCGAAGGGAAGCCACCCATCTCCCGGCAGAGCACATGGCCGGTCTCGCTCTCAAACCGGTCGTAGGCGCACAGGGCGATGTCCGCGCCGCCGCTCACCGCCGCGGTGTGCAGCGCCTCCAAAAAATCCGGCTCCAGCCGGTCGTCCCCGTCCAGGAACACCGCATAGCGTCCGGTGATCTGTCCGCTGCCCAAAATGGCGTTCCGGGATCGGGCGGGGCTTCCCATAGGGGTTTGCCCCAGGATCACCCGGAGCTTGTCCCCAAGCCGCTGCCCATAGGCAGCCAGGATCTCCCGAGTGCCGTCCCCGGAGCAGTCGTCATAGACGAGGATCTGAAAATCCTGATAGGTCTGGGCCAGCAGCTCCTCCAGGCAGTCGGTAAGGTAGGCTTCCAGATTGTGGGTGGTGATGGCAACAGTGATTTCCGGCATAGCAGTCTCCTATCTCGTTTCTGTTTTCTTCCCGGTCAAGGCCCGGGGCAACCATGGCTCCAGGCAGTCATAGACCCGGAACACCAGCCGGTAAGGTTTGGAATCACCGAAGCGTTTGTGCAGCCAGATGGGCAGGCAGTAGCTCACCGCGCTCATAACCCCGAAAGCTGCCCAGCTCAGCAAAGGACGGTCGTCGGGCAGAATCCACTCAAGCGTCCGAAACAGCGGGAACTGGATCAGATACATCTGCAGCGACACTCTGCCGCCCTCCACAAATAACGAGCCGTCCAACTGCCGAAGCAGCAGCATGATAACCACAGTCAGCAAGCAGCCCACCAGGCTCCTGTACGCCGGACGTAGCAGCAGTTCCACATTCAGAATTCCCATCTCGTAGAGCACCGAGATTCCCCCAATCAGCACCAGCAAGCCGAGGGAAAGCGGCCAAACGCCGATTCTGCAGCTGTTCGCCCGGAGCAGTCCCTTGCCCCACAGATTTCCCAAACTGTAGCAGAAGCAGTAACCCAAGACCAAAGCGGCCTTCGGCATCAGCGTACTGCAGGCAATCCCTCCAAGCAGCGCTCCCCACATTGGAAATCCGGGAATCCTGACCCTTCGCAAAAGGGGATACCCCACAGTAATGGCCATCATCACGCAGACAAACCAGTAATTGGACAGCCCGCTGGCAAAGGCCTGAATCAAGCTGTAATGGCCGCTGGCTGTCAGTACGCTCACATATACGATTTGAAAAAAGGCCAGCGCTCCTCCCAGATTGCAAAATCGCCCCAGGATCCGGGGAAGGGTATCGCTGTTCTTCGCAAGGCAGCCGCTGATAAAGAAGAAGGCAGGCATGTGAAAGGTATAGATCACAAAATACGCCCATTTCATGAATATGCATTGCTCGTACAAATGCGACCACTTAATGATGTGTCCAAGAACCACCAGCAGCGCCAAAAAGCCTCGATAGTTGTCTACCCAACGCATCCTCATGCTTCTGTCTCCTTAACGGCGTGATGAAATAGCAGACAGTATCCCCCAAAAACCGCCGTATGCACTGTGGCAAAGGCCAGGGCCGCGCCGGTGATGCCCAGCAATTGGATCAGTCCCCAGGTAACAGGCAGACACACAACGGTCCCCAACACGTACACCCGAAGAATCCGCCCCTGCTGCCTGGCTGTTACGAATACATAGTACATCAGCTGACAGGCGGCATAAATCCCGCCGCCGAAAACCACCCAGGTCAGCGCTGTCCGCTGGCCGGACAGATCCACCCCGTACAAAAGTCCCAGCACCGGCGTCCCCAGGAAGAAAGTCCCCAAGCAGCACACCATGGTAAACGCCGCCACCAGCCCCAGCTGCCGGTTCAGCAGCCTTCGGAAGGCCGTTCCCTCCCCCCGGTTCAGCAGCTGGGCATACCGGCCGAGCATGGGCTTGAACACAAATTGGCTGCACAGATTGATTACCTGGGCAGGCATAAAGATCATATTGAAATACCCCTGGGCCGTATCGTCCATGAGAAACTCAATGCCGTATTTGGAGGCGTTGATTACCAGATTCATCAGCAGCAAGCTGGTGAACAGGGGTGCGCACTCCCTCAGCAGCTTTCCGGCGGCGCCCCGATCTTCCCGCCGGGGCTCCAGAGCCAGAAAGGCCGGTGCTCTGCGGCAAATGTAGAAGCCCGTCACCGCCAGATTGCACAGCGTCTGGGCGGCAATGGCCCAGACCAGACTGTGGGGCAGCACCAGGCAGAACACCGCCAGCGGCCACAGGGTGCGGTAGAACAGAGCCGAACCGGACAGATCCAGCCGCTGGTTCTGGAAAAACAGGTTCTGGTACAGATCTCCCACCAGATTCAGCAGCATATTCCCAGCGAGCAGCACCGTCAGCAGGGCTTTCTCCCGGGAAAAGTCCAGCAGGACAACGGCCCCGGCGCAGGCGGCCAGCATCACGCCGCAGGAAACGGCCCTTGCCCGGGCATAGTCGGAAAAGCGGAAGACCTTTTTATAGTCGGTCATTTGGTAATGGGACGTCCCGAACAGGCCCACGATGTAAAGCATCTGGGCAGTGGTGAAGGCAATGCCGAAGGCCCCGGTCTGGGCCACGGTACAAAACCGGCTGACCAGGGCCAGCAT
>CALWXQ010000059.1 GCA_944385545.1 uncultured Oscillospiraceae bacterium
CGGCGTATCATCTGCACACCCCACCGCTGGGGCGCTTTCCTCGGCTTGACCTGTTAGGGCAGACTTCCGCCGACTTCTGCGCGCTCTCGGACACAATGCGTCTTTACGCTTGCGCCATGCCCGGCGCAGTCTTAGGGCAGGCGTTTCAGGGCGTTACCCCGTCATTCCACCTGTCGGAATATCAGTTCTATGAAACTGATTTGATCTCGAAACTCCTTTCAATTTTCTATATTTTTTTCAGCTTCACGCCTAACCTTTTCAGTTAGGAACGTGTCGCACTGTTGGCAAACTCGTCCAGAATCAGACGGACATGGACGGGCAGCCGCCCGCCGTATTTTTGCTGCATGAGCTGTTCAAAAGCCCGGTCGCTGCCGGAAGTAAAATACATGGGGCGCCTCCTTTCTGCTTTTGGGCAAAAAGAAAAGCCGCAGACTTTTTCAAAATCTGCGGCTTGGCCGGGAACAGAAAAGGGCGCTGCCATGCTTGACAACACCCTGTTTCTGCCTGATTATTCAGTTGTTTTGACCTGCCCCGTTTTCCGCTGCCCTAAAAAACATTGATTTTACTGGGTTTTTTCATGTTTTCTTATGGCAACGCTCTTCAGTTGGGGCGATTTTTATGGAAAAAGGAGAGAACCGGCGGCTATTCTCCTTCCGCGATGGAATAAAAATCGGAAACCAGATCCTCGTCTATCTTCGCCATATCGAACCACATGTCATATACGGTGTGTACTTTCTGACTTCGATTTCCAGTAAGTATTCTTGCGGTGCTTGCTTGATTTTCATAAAAAATCCCCTTCTGTTTGTCGCAACAGAAGGGGATTTGTATGTCACAAGGAAAGTTCGGTATGTCGCAACGAAATGGAAAAATCGTTGCGGCCCAGGGAGTTTTTACTCCTCCCAGTTGTGCCAGATGTTCTGCACGTCGTCGTCCTCTTCCATGATGTCGATGAGCTTTTCCATGAGCTTGATGTGCTCCTCGTTTTCCAGCTTCTGGTAGTTCTGGGGCACCATTTCGATCTGGGCGGAAACGAAGGCGTAGCCTTTGGCGGTCATGGCGTCGGCTACGGCGTTGAAGTCGTCGGGGGTGGTGTAGACGGTGAAGACGTCCTCCTCGGCTTCGAAGTCGTCGGCGCCGCAGTCCATGGCGTCCATCATCACCTGGTCTTCCTCCAGGTCGCCGTCCTCGTTGTCGATGACCAGCACGCCCTTCTTATCGAAGCTCCAGCTGACGCAGCCGGAAGCGCCCAGGTTGCCGCCGAACTTGTCGAAGTGGTGGCGCATGGAACCGGCAGTCCGGTTGCGGTTGTCGGTCATGGTTTCCACGATCACCGCCACGCCGCCGGGGCCGTAGCCTTCGTAGGTGATGGACTCATAGTTGTCGCCGCCGCCGGCGCCGGAGGCCTTCTCCAGGCAGCGCTTGATGTTGTCATTGGGCATGTTGGCGGCCTTGGCCTTGGTAATGACCGTGGCCAGGCGGGAGTTGTTGGCGGGATCGGTGATGCCGCCGCCCTCCTTCACCGCCACGATCAGCTCCTTGGCGATCTTGGTGAAGGCGGCTGCCCGCTTGGCGTCCTGGGCGCCTTTGGTTTTCTGAATGTTATGCCATTTGGAATGTCCGGACATGTGTATCTCTACCCTTTCTGGAATGAAGTATAAAAGGAACCTACCCATTTTACCAGACGGCGTGTAAAAAATCAACCGTTACTGGAAGAATTTCATGCAGTCCTGGTGGGTTTTTGAGAGCATTATCTCCACTTCCGGGAATGCGTCCCGGAGTTTATCCGCCAGGAAGGAGGTGACGGGGTTCTCAGTATGGAAATGACCGGCGTCGATGAGGTTCAGCCCCAGATCCCGGGCGTCCCAGAACTGGTTGTATTTGACGTCGGCGGTAACGAAGGTGTCACATCCGGCCCTGACCACATCCCACAGCTCCCCGGCGCAGCTGCCGCCGCCTACAGCCACCCGGCGCACCGGCTTCCCGCCGTCCGCATACCGCAGGCCATCACAGCCCAGCCGCTGCTTCACCAGGCGCAGGAAGGCATCCAACGGCTGCTCCCGGATCAGACCCCGGCGCAAAAGTCCCCATTCCCGGCCGGCCTCGTCCCGGCCGGAGGGATCGATCACCTGGACGTGGTCAAGCCCCAGGGCGTTGGCCAGGCAGTCGTTGACGCCGCCGGGGGCGCAGTCCAGGTTGGTATGGGCATTGATATGGGCGATGTGGTTTTCGATGAGGAACAGGGCGCTGCGGCCTGATGGGCTGTCGTCGGTGATGAAGCCGGGGCGGAACAGCAGGGCATGGTGGGTCACCAGAAGCTGGACGCCCAGATCCTTCGCCTCCCGACACACCCGGTCAAAAGGATCCAGGGCAACCAGAACCCTGGAAACCGGGGCGTTGAGACGGCCGCAGTTGACGCCGACGTTGTCCCAGTCCTCCTTCATATACCGGGGAGCCAGGGTTTCGATATAAGCCGCGATATCAGCCACTGTGGTCATAGGGTATCCCTCCATTGCTGTAATTGACGCAGGATCTGCCGGTGTTCCTCCAGAGCTTCCCCGCCGGTGCGGGACAGGCCCTCCAGACTGTTCTCCACTCCTCGGATGACCCGATCCAGGAAGGCCGGGAGCAGCTCCGAGCCGCTGCGCAGCAGGGCAGGGGAGACGAAGGTTTCCGCCGGGGTCAGGGGATGGCCCGGGTTATAGACCACTTCCATCACCGGGTAGAGGAACTTGCCGTCCTGCGCCAGGGTCTCCCGGCAGATGGCGTAGCCCTGGTCGGACAGATACCGGCGGAGCATGGGCCGCTTGCTCTGGCACTGGAGGATCAGGCGGCGCCGGCCATCCTTCAGCCAGGGAGCCGCCTCCAAAATGGAGATCATGGTGTCCGCCCCCATGCCGGCGCATACCAAAGCGTCAAAGTCTCTTGGGATGTTTCTCACGCCGTCAGAGAGGAAAAAGCGGATCCGATCCCCAACGCCGAACTTTTCGGCGTTATGACAGGCGCTTTGCAGGGGCATTTCGTTCACATCTGCCGCCAGGACGGCGCTGGCAATGTCCTGTCGGAGCAAATAAATGCCCAGGTAGCCGTGGTCACATCCCACGTCCGCCACCCGATCCCCGGGGTGGATGAACTGGCAGCAGGCCAGGAGCCGGTTGGAAAGGGGTATTTTCATCTTCGGTTTCTCCTAAAAAGAAATGCCATCCCAGAGAATCGGGATGGCATGCCGGATTTAAGCCTGCTCTGCCTGGCTGGCCTCGTAGGCTTCCAGGAAGTGGTTCAGTTGGGCAAGGAAGGGCTCGCAGTCCACACCGTGAACCATGCAGGCTTCTTCCACCGTCTCTCCCCGGGAGGAGGGGCAGCCCAGGCAATGCATACCAATGGCAAAAAACAGGGGCGCGGCCTGAGGCGCAATGTCCAGAACGTCGCCGATGATGGTGTCCTTCTCGATCTTAACAGCCATGTATCATGACCTCCTATTTGTTTGTTTCACCATTATAACCCCATATTCGGAAAAAAACAAGAGGGAATCTTATTTCTTCCGGTCTGATGTGGCGGGATTATCAATGAGCCTGCCGTCCTGATCAAACCGGGAGCCGTGGCAGGGGCAGTCCCAGCTATGCTCCTGGGCGTTCCATTTCAGGGCGCAGCCCATATGGGGGCAGCGCTTGGTGGAGAAAGACAGAAGATTCCCCACAGCTTCCAGGGCATTGGTCATCAGTTGGGGATGGAGCATGTGCCGGGAGGGGGAGAAAACCCGGGCATAAGGACTGTCGCCGGTGGTAATCAGCTCCCGCAGGATTTGGGCAGCCGCCATGGCGGAGGTCATGCCCCACTTGTTAAATCCTGTGGCTACATACAGCTCCGGGGTGCGGGCGCTGTAGCGGCCGATATAGGGGATGCCGTCCAGGCTCATGCAGTCCTGGGTGGCCCAGCGGTGCGTAATGACCGCCTGAGGATAATGGATCCGGGAAACCGTTTCCAGTTCCTGCCAGCCCCCGCCGGGCTTGCCGGTGCGATGCCCGCCGCCGCCCAGGAGCAGGTGATCTCCCCAGCCACGGAAGGACAGCCCGTTTTCCGCCTCGTCCAGATACATTCCCTGAGGGACGGTCACGCCTTTCAGGGAAAGGACATAGGAGCGCTGCTGATACAGCTTCAGAAAATAGCTGCCGTGGGTATTCAGGAAGGGGAAGTGGGTGGCGACGATGATGGCCTTGGCCCGGATCTGGCCCCGGTCGGTAATGGCCATTCCCTTCTCCAAACGGCGCACGGGGGTGCTTTCGTAGACCAGCAGCTCCTCGGCAATGGCGGACATAAATTTCAGGGGATGAAACTGGGCCTGGTTGGGGACCTTCACGGCGCCCAGGGTGGGGAAGGGCAGAGGCAGGCCCTCCGCCAGCTGGGCCGGGTAGCCCAGATCTTCCAGGGCGGACAGCTCTTTCTCCAGCTTTTCCCGACGGGCGGTGGTGTAGATGTAGCTGTCCTGGGGGGTGAAGTCACAGTCGATGCCCTGGCACAGCCATTTGAATTCCTCCAATGCCCGCAAATTGGCTTCCAGATACATCCGGGCCGTCTCCCCGCCGAAGCGGTCGATGAGCTGCCGGTAGATCAGGCCATGCTGTACCGTGAGCTTGGCGGTGGTGTCCTTGGTAATGCCGCCGGCCAGGGTCTTTGCCTCCGCCACCACACAGTTGACGCCGGCCAGCCGCAGCTGATAAGCGCACAGCAGCCCCGCCATCCCGCCGCCGATCACCAGCACGTCTGTCTGATGATCCCCCCGAAGCGGGGGAAAGTTGGGCATATGCCCGTCCTCCATCCAAATGGATTTCATATCGCATCCACTCCTTTTCTAGATAGTATGGCCATTTGGAGGAAAGTTATTTCTCCAAAACGCCGGTATGGGAAGGACGGAAAAATGCCCTCGGTTGACTTTCCAGGAAAAAATGCGTATAATATACTAGAATTACTATGGATAACTATGGCAGGTATACAAATGGCAACAAATAAGCAATCACAGCAATACGGAAACGCCAGCATCTCCATGCTCAAGGGGGAGGATCGGGTGCGTAAGCGCCCTGCGGTGATCTTTGGCTCCGACGATTTGGAGGGCTGCAAGCATGCGGTGTTTGAGATCCTCTCCAACGCCATCGACGAAGCCCGGGAGGGCCACGGCAATACCATCATCGTTACCCGCTATGAAGATCTGAGCGTTGAGGTGGAGGACTTCGGCCGGGGCTGTCCCGTGGACTATAACGAGAAGGAAAAGCGCTATAACTGGGAGCTGGTGTTCTGCGAAATGTACGCCGGCGGCAAGTACGGGGAGAACGGGGAGAACTATGAGTACTCCCTGGGCCTCAACGGCCTTGGCTCCTGCGCCACCCAGTATGCCTCTGAGTTCTTTGACGCCACCATCCGTCGGGACGGGTTCCGGTACGACCTCCACTTTGAGCGGGGCCGGAATAAGGGCGGGCTGAAAAAGGAGCCTGCCGACCGGAAGAAGACCGGCTCCAAATTCCATTGGAAGCCTGACCGCCAGGTGTTCACCGACATCAATATCCCTGTGGAATACTACCGGGATGTGCTGCGCCGTCAGGCGGTGGTGAACCCCGGCGTCACCTTTCAGTTCCGTAACCAGGTGGGCGGGAAATTTGAGATAGAGGAGTTCTGCTACCAGGGGGGTATTCGCCAGTATATCGAGGAAATGGTGGGGGACAATGCCTTCACCATGCCCATCTTCTGGGAGACCGAGCGCCGGGGCCGGGACGCGGAGAACCGCCCGGAGATGAAGTTGAAGATTACCGTGTCCTTCTGCTTTTCCAAGCAGCTGAGCCACATGGAGTACTATCACAACTCCTCCTGGCTGGAGTACGGCGGCAGTCCTGACCGGGCAGTGCGCCTGGGCTTCACCGCCGCCTTTGACAAATACCTGAAGGACAACAATAAATATACCAAATCGGAGAATAAGATCCTGTTCCAGGACATCCAGGACAGCCTGGTGCTGGTGACCAACTGCTTCTCCACCATCGGCTGCTTTGAGAACCAGACCAAGAAGTCTGTCAACAGCAAGTTCACCCAGGAGGCCATGACCGCCTTCTTCAAAGAGCAGCTGCAGGTCTGGTTCATTGAAAACAAGCAGGAGGCGGACAAGGCGGCGGAGCAGATTCTGGTGAACAAGCGGGCCAGAGAATCCGCGGAGAAGACCAAGTCCAGCGTTAAGAAGAAGCTCTCCGGCAACATCGACATCGCCAATCGGGTGCAGAAGTTCGTGGACTGCCGCAGCCGGGATACCTCCCTGCGGGAGCTGTATATCGTGGAGGGCGACTCCGCGCTGGGCAGCGTCAAGCTCAGCCGGGACGCGGAGTTCCAGGGCATTATGCCCGTCCGGGGCAAGATCCTCAACTGTTTGAAAGCGGATTACAGCAAGATCTTTGCCTCTCCCATCATTACGGATCTGATGAAGGTTCTGGGCTGCGGAGTGGAGGTTCAGGGGAAAAAGGCCAAGGAGCTGAGCAGCTTCGATCTGTCCCAGCTGCGCTGGAGCAAGGTGGTCATCTGCACCGACGCCGATTACGACGGATTCCAGATCCGGACATTGATCCTGACCATGATCTACCGGCTGTGCCCCACCCTGATCCGGGACGGCTATGTGTATATTGCGGAGTCGCCTTTGTTTGAGATCACCTGCAAGGACAAGACCTGGTTTGCCTACAACGAGCAGGAAAAAGCAAAGATCCTCAAGGAGCTGGAGGGGAAAAAGATCACCATCCAGCGCTCCAAAGGCTTAGGCGAAAACGACCCGGAAATGATGTGGATGACCACCATGAATCCCGAGACCCGGCGGCTGATCAAGGTCATGCCGGAGGACGCCGAGCGCACCGCTCATTATTTCGATATGCTGCTTGGCGACGGTTTGCAGGAGCGGAAGAATTTCATCGCCGAAAACGGGGCAAAGTACCTGGAATTGGCGGATCTGTCCTGAAACCGGGCAATTATAGGAAAAGGAGCCGATCATGGCACGCAAGAAGAAGGAACCGGAACAGAATAAAAAGGCCGTCAACACCGACGGCGTCATGGGTCTGCAAGGCTCTACCACCGAGCAGCCTATTTCCGAGACCCTGGAAGTCAACTATATGCCCTACGCTATGTCCGTCATCGTCTCCCGGGCCATCCCAGAGATCGACGGATTTAAGCCCTCCCACCGCAAGCTCCTGTACACCATGTACAAAATGGGGCTGCTCACCGGCGGTCGTACCAAGTCCGCCAACATTGTGGGCCAGACCATGCGCCTCAATCCCCACGGCGACGCTGCCATTTACGAAACCATGGTTCGTCTGGCCAGGGGCAACGAGACCCTGCTGCACCCCTTTGTAGATTCCAAAGGAAACTTCGGCAAGGTCTATTCCCGAGACATGGCCTATGCCGCTTCCCGGTATACGGAAGCCAAGCTGGATCCCATCTGCGCGGAGATCTTCCGGGACATTGATTCCGACACCGTGGATATGGTGGATAACTACGACGCCACCATGAAAGAACCCAGTCTGCTGCCCACCACCTTCCCCAATATCCTGGTGTCTGCCAATCAGGGCATTGCCGTAGGCATGGCATCCAATATCTGCTCATTTAACCTAAAAGAGGTCTGCGATACCGCCATTGCCCTGATGCGCAATCCAGAGCATGACATTTTGGAGACCCTCCCCGGCCCGGATTTTTCCACCGGGGGCGAGCTGCTGTTCGACGAGATGGCCACCCGGGAGATCTATTCCACCGGCCGGGGGAGCTTCAAGCTCCGGGCCAAGTGGCGCTACGTCAAGGACGGCAACCTCATTGAGATCACCCAGATCCCCTACACCACCACCACCGAGGCTGTTATGGACAAGGTGGCGGAGCTGATTAAGGCGGGGAAGATCCGGGAGATCACGGACATGCGGGACGAAACAGACCTGGGAGGACTGAAGCTGACCATCGATCTGAAGCGGGGAGTGGATCCGGAAAAGCTGATGCAGAAGCTGTTCCGGATGACCTCTTTGCAGGACAGCTTCCCCTGCAACTTTAACATCCTCATTGCCGGCATGCCCCGGGTTATGGGCGTGGGGGAGATCCTGGAGGAGTGGACGGCCTGGCGCACCGACTGTGTCAAGCGCCGCCTGTTTTTCCAGATCCAAAAGAAGGAGGATCGGCTGCATCTGCTCAAGGGCTTGAAGCGGATCCTGCTGGACATTGACAAGGCCATCCGGATCATCCGGGAGACGGAGCTGGAAGGGGAGGTGATCCCCAACCTGATGATCGGCTTCGGCATCGACGAGATCCAGGCGAATTTCGTGGCGGAGATCAAGCTGCGCAATATCAATCAGGAATACATCCTCAAGCAGACCCAGGCCGCCGGACAGCTGGAGCGGGAGATTGCGGATTTGAGGGACACCCTGAACAGCCCTCGCCGTCTGCAAGATCTGATCGTCAAGGAGCTCCAGGCGGTGAGCGACAAATTCGGGAAGCCCCGCCAGACGGAGATCCTCTATCACATTGCCGAGATCGCGGAGGAGGACGAGGAGGATCCCACCCCGGATTATCCAGTGACGGTGTTCCTCTCCCGGGAAGGGTATCTCAAGAAGATTACCCAGCAGTCGCTGCGGATGAGCGGCGAGCAGAAGTTTAAAGAGGGGGATGCCCTGCTGCTGACCAGGGAAACTACCAACAAGGCGGAGTTCCTGGTGTTTACCGACAAATTCCAGTGCTATAAGTCCCGGCTTTCCGACTTTGACGACGGCAAGGCCTCCCTGCTGGGAGACTATCTGCCCCAGAAGCTGGGCTTTGAGGCCGGAGAGAATCTGACGGGACTGGTGTTCTGTGCAGACTACAAGGGCTTTGTGCTGTTCTTCTTCGAAAACGGCAAGGCAGCCAAGGTGCCCATGTCCGCCTACGAGACAAAGACCAACCGCAGAAAGCTCACCGGCGCTTACTCGGATAAAAGCCCCCTGGTGAAGGTTGCAGCCTTGGAGGAGGACCGGCAGATGGTTCTGTATACCAGCGACGGACGGGCGGCCATCTTCTCCACGGCGCAGCTGCTACCCAAGACTACCCGCAATACCCAGGGTGTGACGGTGATGACTATTAAGAAAAAGGCGGTGCTGCAAAACGCGGTGCTGCTGGAGGAAAGCGGCATCGTCAATCAAAGCCGCTACCGTACCAAAACCATTCCCAGCGCAGGCGCGCTGCTGAAGGAGGAGGACTCCCCGGACAAGCAGCAGACCTTTGAGGTGTAATCAAAAAACCGAAAGCAGGAGGCGGCCTATGCGGACACTGTGGCACAAGTATGGATGGATCGTGAAGACGATTTTCGGCAGCGGGGTATTTGCGCTGGGCTTCGCCTTGTTTTTGCAGCCCAATGACATCAGCCCCGGCGGCATCTCCGGATTGTCCCTGGTGGCGGTGGAGCTGCTGGGCTTCGGAAGCGTGGGCACCCTGACCATTCTGATCAACCTGCCCCTGTTTATTCTGGGCGGGCTAAAGATCGGAAAGCGGTTCTTCTTCGGAAGTCTTCTGGGGATGCTGCTAAGCTCTGTGCTCATCGACCTGCTGTCGGCGATTCCCATGCCGGACATGGAGCCGCTGATCGCCGCCCTGTACGGCGGGGTCATCTGCGGCTTCGGACTGGGGGAGGTCTTTGCCAGCGGCACCTCCACCGGCGGTTCGGATATTTTGGCAAGACTTCTGAAATACCGGTATCGCAATGTGCCCATCGGAAGAATCACCATGACCATGGACGCGGTGGTGGTAGTGCTCACAGGACTGGTATTCCGGGATGTGAGCAAGGCTCTGTACACCGGCGTGACGGTGTTCCTCTGCGGCAAGGTGCTGGATGCGGTGGTCTACAGCTTCGATTATTCCAATGTGGCGCTGATCATTTCCAGCGAGTACGAGGCCATTGCCAAGGCCATCGGCGAGCAGCTGGACAGAGGCGCCACCTTCCTCCACGGGGAAGGCAGCTACAGCAACCGCCAGACCAAGGTGGTGCTCACTGCGGTGAAGAAGCAGCAGATCGCGGAATTGAAGGAGCTGGTCATCCGCTGTGATCCTGCGGCGTTTATTATTTTGCAGGAAGCTCACCAGGTTTTGGGGGATGGATTCTCCCGGTATTCCAAGCATTCTCTGTAGGTGGGAGGGACGCTATGAAGGTCAGGCTAATGATTCTTTTCCTGACGGTGGGTCTGCTGCTGTCCGGCTGTAATTGGCCGGATGGCAGCTATCTGTCGGTATCACCCCACCGGGAGCAGGAAGAAACTCCCCGGATGGATGCCATGGAAGCCTCCGACTATAGTCAGTTGCTCATTGCTATGGAGGAACTGGTGGCCTCCGGCAGTGAGACCGGCACCATCCATTTGACCCAGTACCCCGCTAAAGCGGTGGAGACCGGCTTGGTGGCGGCCATCAACTATGCCAAGCAGATCGACCCCATCGGCGCGTACGCGGTGGAGGACATTCAATATGAGCTGGGCACCAGCGCCGGACGCCAGGCGGCGGCGGTGACCATTACCTACCGCGTTGACCCCGCGAAGATCCAGTACATCCGGTCTGTGGCGGATGTGGAGGCGGCTGACGCGGTGATAGCGGAGAGCCTGGAGCGCTTCCAGACCAGTGTGGTGATGCTGGTGGAGCGTTATGAAGACACGGATTTCGCTGAGTTTGTCCAGAACTATGCTCTGACCAATCCTCAGATCGTCATGGAAACGCCCCAAATCACCGAGAATACCTACGGCGGGGGACGCAGCCGGGTGGTGGAACTGACATTTACCTATCAGAACAGCCGGGAAGATCTGCGTAAGATGCACGCTCAGGTGGAGCCTGTGTTCAGCGCGGCTACCTTGTATGTTTCCGGGAGCGGTTTGCAGCGGCAGAAGTATGCCCAGTTGTACGGCTTCCTGATGGAGCGCTTCGACTATACCATCGAAACGTCCATAACCCCTGCCTACAGTTTGCTGTGCCATGGCGTGGGAGACAGCAGGGCATTCGCTATGGTCTATGCCGCCATGTGCAGAGCCGCCGGACTGGAGTGCCGGATTGTAACGGGTACCTGCTCCGGGGAACCGCGCACCTGGAATATGATTCAGGAAAACGGATACGATTATCATGTGGATCTTCTGCGCTGCAATGAGCTGGGCGGCTACCGGCAATTTGTCGACAGTGAAATGACCGGATATGTATGGGACTATTCGGCGTACCCGGTCTGTGTGGGGGAGCCGGTGGCGGAGAAAACGGAGGATTCCCAGGATCAGCAGCCGTCTTCCGGGACGGAGGAAGCAACCGAGCCGACGCAAAGCCTCCTGCCCACGGAGACGACGGAGGAAACCGGCGCCACACAGGCCACGGAGCCATCAGAGCCCACGGAAGAAAGCGCGGAGGAAGCATAGTTTTACCGTCCGGACAGCGCGGACGCAGCTGGGGAAACTAGGGAACCTCTAAATAAATACCCATGCGCTTTCCCAGTGCGCCACCATTCCTGAAAGGCTTCGGCCCATGGGTATGGATATGCATCCGCGTCGGTTGCCCCGCAAGGGGCGAGATGCTGGCATTTATTT
>CALWXQ010000060.1 GCA_944385545.1 uncultured Oscillospiraceae bacterium
GCGGAGCCGATGACGCCGGCCACGTTGGGGCCCATGGCGTGCATCAGCAGGAAGTTGGAGGGGTTGGCCTTCTGGCCCTGGACGTTGGATACCCGGGCGGCCATGGGAACCGCGGATACGCCGGCGGAGCCGATCAGGGGGTTGACCTTACCGCCGGTGAGCTTGTACATCACGTTGCCCCCCAGCAGACCGCCGGCGGTGGAGATGGCGAAGGCCACCACACCCAGAACCACGATTTTCAGAGTGCTGGCGGTGAGGAAGGTGGAGCCTACCATGGTAGCGCCCACTGAGGTGGACAACAAAATGGTGACCATGTTCATCAGGGCATTCTGGGCGGTGTCGCTGAGGCGGTCGGTGCAGCCGGTCTCCTTAAACAGGTTGCCCAGCATCAGGCAGCCGATGAGAGGCGCGGTGTCCGGCAGCAGCAGGGCCACAAACACGGTAACCAGGATGGGGAAGATGATCTTTTCGGTTTTGGACACCGCCCGGGTCTGAACCATTTTGACCTTCCGGGCCTCCGGGGTGGTGAGCAGGTTCATAATGGGGGGCTGGATCAGAGGAATCAGGGCCATGTAGGAGTAAGCGGCTACGGCGATGGCGCCCAGCAGATGGGGAGCCAGCTTGGTGGTCAGGAAGATGGCGGTGGGGCCGTCAGCGCCGCCGATGATGCCGATGGAAGCGGCCTCCGCTCCGGTGAAGCCCAGGCACACGGCGCCCAGGAAGGCTACGAACACGCCCAGCTGGGCGGCAGCGCCCAGGAGCAGGCTCTTGGGGTTAGAAAGCAGAGGGCCGAAGTCGGTCATGGCGCCTACGCCCATGAAGATCAGGCAGGGGTAGATGCTGGTTTTCACGCCGATGTAGAAAATGTCCAGCAGACCGCCGTTGCGCATGATCTCGCCGTAGCTGTGGAATACGTCGCTGTAAGGATCCATAAAGGCGTCCCACAGCTCCTGATGGTACAGCCCGCCCATGGGCAGGTTGCTCAGCAGACAACCGAAGGCGATGCCCACCAGCAGCAGCGGCTCAAACTTCTTCACAATGCCCAGGTACAGCAGCACGCAGGCGATGATCAGCATCACCAGGTTCTGCCAGCCGCCGGTGGTGAACCCGGCGAAAATGGCGTAAAAGCCGGAGCTTTGCCACAAGTCCAAAAGGATCTGGCCAACATCAATACCCATATTACTTGACCTCCTTAATGGAAATGAACCGCAGCTCGTTCAGAGGCTTGCCCATTTTGTCAGCGACGATGGCCATGAGCATAGCGGCGGTTTTGGGAGGCACATCGTGGAGCTTGATTCTGCCGGCGCTGCCGGGAGCCGTCTGGGCCGGGGCAGCGGGGGCGGCGGGGGCGGAGCCGGCCGGCGCGGCCGGCGAGGCCGGTACAGCCGGTACGGCAGGGGCGGCGGGCGCTTTCGGATTCCGGGCGCCGTCTTTGGCGCGGAAGGCCTTGCCCATGGCCATGACCACCAGCATCAGCAGGATCAGACCGAAGAACACGACCACATAGCCCAGAACCGCTACGATACCGGCGTCCAGCAGGGTCAGACTGTGGGACAGCGTGTTGGATAGAAACATGGTATTCCTCCTTCAGATAGGGTAAAAATGATACTATTTCCTGCGCAATACCAGAATATTATCGGATGAACAGGGAGTATTGGCGATAAAATCCGGAAATTAGCCGAATCGTTACCAGTTACACTTTACCATATTTTTACCAGAATGTAAACCAAATCTTAGCCCCTTCCCTATTTTGGGAGTAATCCATAAAACCCCAGGGAAAACGGCAGGTTCTTTGGATATTTTGCCTGTTTCGACACCGGAAGAAAGCCGCTTCCCCTGGGCGCGGATCCGCGCCGCCGGAGAAAAGGGAAAGGGGTCGCCTCAAAACAAACGTTTCGAGGCAACCCCAAATCTGTTGGAAGGAGGCGGGATCTCCGGTCAGATCCTTCTTAATGGCTCGGAGGTGTCCTGGGCCAGGAGCAGATCCGTAATGATGTCGTTGCTCACCAGATAGCCTCTGGGGGTCAGCACCCACCGGCCGGCGTCGTTCTGGGTGGCGTGGAACAGCCGGCGGCGCTTCTCCATGACCTCTTCCAGAGGGGCGAAGGACAGCAGGAACCGCTTTTCATACTCCTGGGCGCTGATGCCCACGCTGGTACGCAGCCGGAGCATGAGGTATTCCCCGGCCCGCTCCCGGGTGGGGATCTCCTGGATATCCTCCATAATATCCCCGCCGTCCCGAATGGCGGCAATGTAGGAGCGCAGATCCCGCTTCAGGGTGAAGCGCTTCCCGGCAAAGTCCGAGCTGGCGCTGGGGCCGAAGCCAAGGTATTCCCCCCCGGTCCAGTATTTCATGTTGTGCTTGGACACCAGGCCCTTGCGGCAGAAGTTGGAAATCTCATACTGCCGGTAGCCCCGGCTTTTCAGGGTTTCCACCGCGGACAGGTACATCTCTGCCTGGATATCGTCGTCGGCCAGGTTCAGCATCTCTTTGATGCCGTGGAAGGGGGTGCCCTCCTCCACCTTCAGGGCGTAGCAGCTGATATGCTCCGGCAAAAGCCGCAGCACATTGTCCAGCGTATCCAGCCAATCCTGAAGGTTCTGCCCGGGCAGACCGTACATCAGATCCACGGAGACGTTGCGAAAGCCCGCCTTCCGGATCCGCTGATAGGCGGTGACCGCCTGGGCGTAGGTGTGGGGACGGCCCAGCTTTTTCAGGATCTCGTCGTCGTCGGACTGGATCCCCAGGCTCACCCGGTTGAAGCCCTCCGCCTGGAGCCGGTGGAGCAGCCGGTCGGATACGGAATCGGGGTTGGCCTCAAAGGTAATCTCCGCGTCGGCGGTGACATCAAAGTTACGGCGGATGGTGTTCAGGATCTCCGCCATGCCGTCGCCGCCGAAAAAGGAGGGGGTGCCGCCGCCGAAGTATACGGTGTCCACCTTGTACCCGGGGGCCAGCTCCCCGGCCTCCTTAATGTGGTCGCACACCGCGTCCAAATAGCCGTCGATGAGGTTATCATCCTTGGTGGCCAGGGAGTAAAAGTCGCAGTACTGGCACTTGCTGCGGCAGAAGGGCACGTGAATATAGATCCCCAAAGGGGTTTTGTCAGGTCGTTTGGTGAGAAAGGGCATGGTTTACCTCCCAGGTATATCAATCTTCGTCCAGCTTCAGCACCGCCATGAAGGCTTCCGAGGGCACGGACACGGTGCCGAAGGTACGCATCCGCTTCTTGCCTTCCTTCTGTTTTTCCAGCAGCTTTTTTTTGCGGGTGATGTCGCCGCCGTAGCACTTGGCCAGCACATCCTTGCGCAGGGCCTTGATGGTCTCCCGGGCGATGATCTTGCCGCCAATGGCGGCCTGGACGGGGATCTCGAACTGCGCCCGGGGAATGTTCTGCTTCAGCTTTTCGCAGATTTTTCTGGCCCGGGGGTAGGCGTTGTCCGCAAAGAGAATGAAGCTCAAAGCGTCCACGATCTCCCCGTTGAGCAGAATGTCCAGCTTCACCAGGCGGCTGGGCCGGTAGCCGGACAGCTCGTAGTCCAGGCTGCCGTAGCCCCGGGTGCGGGATTTCAAGGCGTCGAAGAAGTCGTAAATGATCTCGTTCAGGGGCATTTCATAGTGCAGCTCCACCCGATTGGCGTCCAGGTAGACCATGTCCCGGAACTCGCCCCGGCGCTGCTGGCACAGATCCATGATGTTGCCCACATATTCCTGGGGGGCGATGAGGTTGACCTTGGCGTAAGGCTCCTCTGCCAGCTGGATCTCCATGGGATCCGGATAGTCCAGGGGGGTGTAGACCAGAATCACTTCCCCGTTGGTCTTGGTCACCCGGTAGACCACGTTGGGGGCGGTGGTGATCAAATCCAGATTGTACTCCCGCTCCAGCCGCTCCTGAATGATCTCCATATGCAGCAGCCCCAGGAAGCCGCAGCGGAAGCCGAAGCCCAGGGCAATGGAGCTTTCCAGTTCATAGCTCATGGAGGCGTCGTTGAGCTTCAGCTTTTCCAGAGCCTCCCGCAGATCCTGATACTTGGCTCCGTCGGCGGGGTAGATCCCGGAGAAGACCATGGGCTGCACCGGCCGGTAGCCGGGCAGAGGTTCCGCGGCGGGACGCTCCACCCCGGTGATGGTGTCGCCCACCTGGGTGTCGGCCACGGTTTTGATGGAGGCGGTGATGTAGCCTACCTCGCCGGCGCCCAGCGCCGGACGGGGAATCAGACCGGTGGGGCTCATGGCGCCCACCTCCACCACCTTGTACACCGCGCCGGTCGCCATCATTTTGATGTCCATGCCCGGGGTGACGGTTCCTTCTTTGATCCGGGTGTAGACGATGACGCCCCGGTACGGATCGTACTGGCTGTCGAAAATCAGAGCCTTCAAAGGGGCCTCCCGGTGGCCGGTGGGGGCGGGGATGTCCCGGACGATGGCTTCCAGCACCGCGTGGATGTTGACGCCGTTTTTGGCGGAGATCTCCGGAGCCTCCTGGGCAGGAATGCCGATAATATCCTCCACCTCCGCCTTCACCTCCGCCGGACGGGCGGAGGGCAGGTCGATCTTGTTAATCACCGGCAGCACCTCCAGCCCGGCGTCAATGGCCAGGTAGGTGTTGGCCAGGGTCTGGGCCTCCACGCCCTGGGAGGCGTCCACCACCAGCACCGCCCCTTCGCAGGCGGCCAGCGAACGGGACACCTCGTAGTTAAAGTCCACATGGCCCGGGGTGTCGATAAGGTTCAGGGCATAGACTTCCCCATCGTCGGCCAGGTAGTTCAGCTGCACGGCGGTGGCTTTGATGGTGATGCCCCGCTCCCGCTCCAGCTCCATGGAGTCCAGCAGCTGCTCCGCCCGGACGCGCTGGTCGATGGCGTTGCACGCCTCCAGCAGCCGGTCGGCCAGGGTGGATTTGCCGTGGTCAATATGGGCGATAATGGAAAAATTCCGGATCTTGCTCAGTTCGGTCATGGACGCACCTCAAACAGTATGGGATAAACCCGGCGCGAAGGCCGGGGAATGGTCATTTATACATTATACCGAATATTTTCCAAAAAGTAAACCGTATGTTTTTCCGAAATCCGCGGAAGACTGTCAATGTACCGTGAACTTTTTGTGAAAAAACCAAATTCTTTTGAAAAATATGAAAAATGGCCCTTGTCACAGAGAAAAAACTGCGGTATAGTTTAACGGCATACATAATTGTATATCGGCAACAAAAAAAGAGGGGACGTTATGAGCACACCGAAAAAGTCTGCGAAGAACAATTTGGAAGATATCCAGGCCGCCTTGCAGGCGCTGATCGCCCAGGGGAAGAAGGACGGTATGATCCGCGCCTCCGATCTGAACGCCCAGCTGGAGAAAATGCAGCTGACGCCGGAGAAGATCGAGGAGATTTATGACCGCCTGGACGCTATGAATATTCAGGTGGTCACCGCCGAGCTGGAGCTGGATCTGGGCGGAGACGATCTGTCCCTGGGGGATGATCTGGACATCGACCTGAGCACCCTGGAGGAAGAGGAACTGGTGGATCCGGTGGATCTGGCGGCGGAGTACAGCCTGGACGATCCTGTGCGGATGTACCTGAAGGAGATCGGCCAGGTGAAGCTGCTGTCCGCCGAGGAGGAAGTGGAGCTGGCCAAGCGGGTCTGCGAAGGGGATCAGGAGGCCAAGAACAAGCTCACCGAGGCCAATTTGCGGCTGGTGGTATCCATTGCCAAGAAGTATTCCGGCCGGGGCCTGCACATTCTGGATCTGATCCAGGAGGGGAACACCGGCCTGATCCGGGCGGTGGACAAATTTGACTGGACAAAGGGAAACAAATTCTCTACATATGCCACCTGGTGGATCCGTCAGGCCATTACCCGGGCCATTGCGGATCAGGCCCGGACCATCCGGGTGCCGGTGCATATGGTGGAGGTCATCAACAAGGCCACCCGCTGCAACCGCAAGCTGGTTCAGGAGCTGGGCCGGGAGCCTACGGTGGAGGAGATCGCCGCGGAGTTGAACCTGCCGGTGGAGAAGATCATCGAGGCCAACCGCACCGCCGCCGACACCCTGAGCCTGGATACCCCTGTGGGGGATGAGGAGGACACCTCCATCGGCTCCTTCGTGGAGGACGAGCGCACCCCCGGCCCCGCCGACGCCACCTCCAACGCCCTTCTGGCGGAAGCCCTGAAGGAGATTCTGGACACCCTGACGGAGCGGGAAGCGGACGTTCTGCGGATGCGTTTCGGCATGCACGACGGCCGCACCCACACCTTGGAGGAGGTGGGCCAGATCTTCGGCGTGACCCGGGAGCGGATCCGCCAGATCGAGAACAAGGCCATCCGTAAGCTGCGCCACCCCAGCCGCGCCAAAAAGATCCGGGACTTTTATTGCTGAGAATATCCCCATTGCGGGCCGTATCCGAACATGGATACGGCCCGTTTTTTCTTTGGGAAGCCATAAAAATACCGCCCCGAGTATTCCCAGGACGGTGCTCAAAGAGCCGTATTTATGATGCCAGGAAGACCTGGGCCGCCTGCCGCAGCCGGTCAAACTCCACGTCGGTGCACTGGGCGGATACCGTCAGCGCCCGGGTCAGATCCAGGCAGAACATCTCCATGAAGCAGTGCGCGTTGACCCGGTGGAGGCCGTCGCTGACCATCACAGTGAAGCCCATGGTGGTGGCAATGGCCACAAATTCCTGAACATCCTGAACCGATTGCAGCTTGATTTGAAATTCTCTCCTGAAAGTCTGCATAAAAAACCCCTTGAAAGCTGTACAAACCAATGAAATTCGTGTATAATAGGCAAGTCGGCCGGGCCGACGCCGAATATCCTGCAAAGCGGTTATTGCGTCCAATTATACCGGTTTTTCTTAAGAAATGCAACTGTCGCTTTGGACGATTAATACAAGACATAAGATGAATTATTGGTGGTTTTGACAAATGCAATTTGCTTTCTACACCCTGGGGTGTAAAACGAATCAATATGAAACCCAAGCCATGGAGCGGCTGCTGCTGGGGCGGGGCCACACCATCGGCTCTTTTGAAGACGTATGCGACGGCTACGTGATCAACACCTGCTCCGTCACCGCCGTGGCGGACAAGAAAAACCGGGCGGTGATCCGCCGATGCCGGCGCCGCAATCCCAAGGCGGTGATCGCCGTATGCGGGTGCTACAGCCAGCGGGCGCCGGAGGATGTGCGGGCGCTGGGGGTGGATCTCGTGGGCGGCAGCGCCCAGCGCCGGGAATTCATCGCGGCTCTGGTGGAGACTGCCCGAACCCGTCAGCCCGGGCAGCTGCTGGACGACGCCCTGGCCCGCCGGGAATTTGAGCCGCTGCCTCCCGGGGGGCTGGCCCAGCGCACCCGGGCCATGCTGAAGGTCCAGGACGGCTGCGTCAACTTCTGCTCCTACTGCATCATCCCCTATACCCGCGGCCCCATCCGCTCGGCCCCGCCGGAGTTGGCGGTGGAGCAGGCCAAGGCGCTGGAGGCTATGGGCTACCGGGAGATCGTCCTCACCGGCATCGAGATCGCCGGCTGGGGGGCGGATCTGCCGGGGAAGCCTCCCCTGTCCCGGCTGGTTCGGGAGGTTTGCCTGGCGGTTCCCACGCCGCGCCTGCGCCTTGGCTCCCTGGAACCCAGGATCGTTACCGAGGAATTCTGCCGGGAGCTGGCGGCGCTGCCCAACCTGTGTCCGCAGTTCCACCTGAGCCTGCAAAGCGGCTGCGACAGTGTTTTGCGGCGGATGCGCCGGAAGTACGACACCGGGCGGTATCTGCAAAGCGTGGAGCTGCTGCGCCGGTTCTTCCCGGGCTGCGCCATTACCACGGATCTGATTGTGGCCTTCCCCGGGGAGACGGAGGAGGAATTTGCCCAGACCCTGGCCTTTATCCGACGCTGCGCCTTTGCGGATATGCACATCTTCCCCTATTCCCGCCGCCCCGGCACCCCGGCGGACAAAATGCCCGGCCAGCACGACAACGCCACCAAGGAGCGCCGCAGCGCCCAGGCCATTGCCCTGGCGGAGGAAATGCGCCGGGACTACTGCCTGGAGCTTGTGGACACGGTGCAGCCGGTGCTGTTTGAGCAGACCGAGGGGGGCTACGTTACCGGCCACGCCCCCAGCTATGTGAAGATTTACGTCCCGGCGGCGGATCTGCGTAACCGGATCCTGCCGGTGCGCCTCACCGTCCCCTTCCGGGACGGGATGTTGGGACAGCTGGAGCTGGATCAGGAGGAAGTATGAAAACACTGCTGCATATCTGCTGCGCGCCCTGCGCCAACCGGCCCATTGCCGCGCTGCGGGAGGAAGGGCTGGAGGTCACGGGGTTCTGGTATAACCCCAATATCCACCCCTTTACGGAGTACCGCGCCCGGCGCAACTGCGTCCGGGAATACGCCGGGCAGATCGGTCTGCCCCTGCTGGAGCGCAACGACTACGGCCTGCGGCCCTTCGTCCGGGCGGTGGCGGAGGACATCCCCCACCGGTGCGTCAAGTGCTATGAGACGCGCCTGTACGAAACTGCCCGCCAGGCGGCGGAGGGGGGCTTTGACAGCTTCACCTCCTCCCTGTTCATCAGCCCCTACCAGAACCATCAGCTGATGCGCCGGGTGGCGGAGGAAGCGGCGAAAACCTGGGGCGTGGCGTTTTTGTACCGGGATTTCCGCCCTCTGTTCCGGGAGGGCCAGAGCTTCGCCCGGGAGCAGGGATTTTACATCCAGAAATACTGCGGATGCGTCTTCTCTGAGGAAGAACGATATCTCAAGCCCAATAAGATCCTCCCCTGAGCAAGGGCGGCCCCCTCCGGGGGCTTCGGGGAGAGATGGCAAAATTCAGGAGGAATTATGGGAAACTATGAATGCTGCGTCCCCTGCCTGTTCGGCATCGAAGGCATCGCCGGGGACGAGCTGCGCCGCCTGGGCATGGAGAACGTCCGGGTGGAAAACGGACGGGTGCTGTTTACCGCAGACGAAACCGCCCTGGCCAAGGCCAATGTGTGCCTGCGCACCGGAGAGCGGGTGCTCATCGTTCTGGCGGACTTCACCGCCCGGAGCTTTGAGGAATTGTTCCAGGGGGTGTACCGCACCCGGCTGGAGGACCTGATCCCCAAGGACGGGGCCTTCCCGGTGAAGGGCCACTGCCTGAACAGCCAGCTGATGAGCGTGCCGGACTGCCAGGCCATTGTGAAGAAGGCGGCGTCCAAGCGCCTGGGGGAAGCCTACGGCGTTACCTGGCTTCCGGAGACCGGGGCCAAGTATCAGCTGCAATTTTCCATTATGAACGACCGGGTACAGCTGTACCTGGATACCACCGGCCCGGGGCTGCACAAGCGGGGCTACCGGGCGGTGGGCAACGACGCACCACTGCGGGAGACCCTGGCTGCCGCCATGGTTCAGCTGACCCGGTATCGGGGCCGGGAATTTCTGTGGGATCCCTTCTGCGGCAGCGGCACCATCCCCATTGAGGCCGCTCTCATCGCCCGGAACAAGGCCCCCGGCATGTACCGCCGGTTCGCCGCCGAGGCCTTCCCCTGGCTTCCCGCCCAGGTCTGGGGTCAGGCGCGCCAGGAGGCCAAGGATAAGGAGTTTCGGGGCAAGTACCGGATCCTAGGCTCGGACAACGATCCCAAATGCGTTTCCTTGTCCATGGCCAACGCCCGGAAAGCGGGGGTGGCAGACGTGATCCAATTCCGGGACGCGGACGCCACAAAAATGAGCCTGCCCGCCCAGGAGGGGATTCTGATCTGCAATCCCCCCTACGGCCAGCGGATGCTGGAGCGGCAGAGCGCCCAGCGGCTCTATGCCGCCCTGGGCCGCCACTTAACCTGCGCCGATGGCTGGAAGCAGTATATCATCACCTCCGAGCCGGAGTTTGAGCATTATTACGGCAAGCGCTGCGACAAAAGGCGCAAGCTCTACAACGGCATGATCCAGTGCAATTATTATATGTATCTGGGGCAGGAGAGAAAGAAATGACCCGGCGCTTCGGGAAAGAGGAAGGAAAATGGAACATATCTTTATCATCAATCCGGCGGCAGGCAGCCGGGACAGGACGGCCCAGTATACCCAGGCCATTGAAGCCGCCTGCGGCGGCAGGGGCCTGAATTATACCATCCGGGTCTCTCAATGTCCCGGAGACTGTCAGCGCCTGGCCCGGGAGGCGGCCCAAACCGGGGAGGAGGTAAGGCTGTACGCCTGCGGCGGCGACGGCACGCTGAACGAAGTGGCGGCCGGGGCCGCCGGATACCCCAACGCGGCGGTGACGGTGCTCTCCGGGGGCAGCGGCAACGACTTTGTCCGCATATTCAGCGACCCCAAGGCCTTCTACGATGTGGAGCGGCTGCTGGAGGCGGAGGAAGCCACCCTGGATCTGATCCGCTGCAACCAGGATCTGGCTCTGAATATCTGCTCTGTGGGACTGGACGCCCGAATCGGCACCGACGTGGCCCGGTACAAGCGCCTGCCCCTGTTCAGCGGCTTCCGGGCCTATCTGGTTTCCACCCTGGTCAACGTGATCCGGGGCATCGGGGAGCACTATGTGGTGGAGGTGAACGGGGAGCGGATCGACGCTGAGCAGACCTTCGTATGCGTCTGCAACGGCCAGTACTACGGCGGCGGCTTCCATCCGGTGCCTGAGGCGGATCCCGCCGACGGACTGCTGGATGTGCTGCTGGTGAAGAAGGTTCGGCGGTTGCAGGTGCCGGCCATCATCGGCAAGTACAAAAACGGCCGGTACAAGGAGCTGCCCCACCTGGTGCGCCATCTGCGCACCCGGCATGTGCGGATCCTGTGCGACAAGCCCACGGTAATCAACCTGGACGGGGAGCTGCGCACGGCTCAGACCATGGACATCACCCTGGCCCGGGAGAAGCTGCGCTTCTTCTACCCCAAGGGACTGACCTTCCGCCCTGCCCAGGCGGCGGTGAAGCTGTAAGGCGCCTCTGACCCAATGAACGATAGCCGCCCCCAATTCCCTATTCACTTTTCACTCCCCGCCTACCGCAGCAGCTGGGTAGGACGCACTGCCCATTCCCTGCCGGGGGCGGTACTTTCTTGACGGGCAAGAAAGTACCCAAAGCCGCCCGCCCCTGGCACCCACCCGGCGCGCTCCGGTTGGGTGCCGGTATTCCCTTCCGCCACGCAAGCGGTGCAGTGCCCGAATGGGCGCTTGCCACGAAATCCCTGCCCAGACGGGAGATTTTTGGAGGCTCTCGGTAGGCGCT
>CALWXQ010000061.1 GCA_944385545.1 uncultured Oscillospiraceae bacterium
GTGCTACCGGATGCAGTCAGATTTTTCACTTGGTTTCGTGAAAAGGATTCTTGCCAATTATTACTTGACACATACGCGATTCCCGGCTATGGAAAACAATTCTTGCTTTTCTCCTTCCCGGAGGGTATAATGGAACACAATGACCCAACAGACCCGATTTCGCAGAAGGAGAACCGTATATGAACCAGATTGGAAAACGAAAGTGGCTGCTTTTGCTGATCCTGCTCAGCTTGTGCGCGGGGGCTTTGTGCCGGATCGGCGTTTTCCTTTTGGAGAAGCCGTTTGAACCGTCGGAGACTGTCCAGACGGAAGCGCCGGATCCGCTGGAGGAACTGCTGGGGGAGGACTACAGAGAATTTCTGACCCAGACCATCACCATGCAGATGGAGAACCGGATGGTGAAAGATCCGGATATCCGGTACTATCCCATTGCGGAGCAGGCGCCTCTGAGCGATTATATCCAGATCGGGGAGGACACGGCCTTTGAGATCGACCAGGAGGGGTATTTGGTGATTATCTTCCCGGCGGGAACCGTTGCCGATGCCGGTCATGGGGAGCAGCGCTTCCGGGTCACCAGGGTCATCCCGTCCCAGGAGGAACCGGTGGCCACGGAATCGGATTGGATGCTGCTGCTGGTCAATCCCCAGAACCGGATCCCGGAGGACTTTTCTGTGACCCTGACCCAGTTTGGGGATGGACAGGCCTTTGACGAAAGGGCTTACCCCGACCTGCAGGATATGCTGGACGGAGCCATAGCAGCGGGGCTGTCCCCGGTGGTCTGCTCCTCCTACCGCACCGAGGAAAAGCAGACGCAGCTCTACGAGAATAAGATCAGCAGACTGCTGGATCAGGGATATTCTCAGGCCGAGGCGGAAGCGGAGGCTGCCGTGTGGGTGGCGGTTCCCGGAACCAGCGAGCATCAGCTGGGACTGGCTGTGGATATCATCGCGGAAAGCTATCCCTACCTGGATGAGCAGCAGGAGAATACGGCGGAACAAAAGTGGCTCATGGAAAACGCCCACCGCTACGGCTTTATTCTGCGCTATCCCGCGGACAAAAGTCAGATTACCCAGATCGGCTATGAGCCGTGGCATTACCGCTATGTGGGAAAGGACGCTGCCAAGGAGATCTATGAGTCGGGACTGTGCCTGGAAGAATATCTGCAAAGCCGGTAACAGGTTTCCCGGCTTCCCTGGAGATAGTCCGCCGATGGAAATCCGATCAATAAGGGCCTGCTGCAAAATTCTCATTTTGCAGCAGGCCCTTTTGCATGATGGAGATTCTGTAAGCGGTTGCGCTGGTTTCTGCCGGCGCTTTAGCGATTTCAGCAGCGGCGGTCAGCCTTTCCGGTGCTTGGGGGCGGGATGCCTGGCCTTCCCGGGGGCTGGCGATGGCTTCCTGGCGGCGGATTTTGACCGGGGCGGCGGGGCGGAGGTGCCGGCTTTGGGCGGCACGGCCCGGATCAGGCATTTCGGCCCGGAGCCGATGAGATCCTCCCGGTGGGCCTTCAGCAGGGCTTCCCGCACCAGATAATAGTTTTTCGGGTTGCGGTACTGGATCAAGGCCCGCTGCATTGCCTTCTCGTGGGGATCCGTGGGGACGTAGACCTTTTCCATGGTTCTGGGATCCAAACCGGTGTAATACATCACCGTGGACAAGGTGGAGGGTGTGGGGTAAAAATCCTGAACCTGCTCCGGGTTATAACCCATGTCCCGGATGTATTCCGCCAGCTCGATGGCTTCCCGCAAGGTGGAGCCGGGGTGGCTGGACATGAGGTAGGGCACCAGGTATTGGTTCATGCCGTATTGGCGGTTCAGGGCGAAGTATTTGTCCACGAACCGGTTGTACACCGCGTTTTTCGGCTTTCCCATGCGTTGCAGAACCGTATCGGACACATGCTCCGGGGCTACCTTCAGCTGGCCGGAGATATGGAATTGCACCAGCTCCTTAAAGAAGGTGTCCTTCTTATCCGCCAGGAGGTAGTCAAAGCGGATGCCGCTGCGGACGAAGACCTTCTTCACTCCCGGCAGCTTCCGCAGCTTTCGCAGCAGGGAAACATAGTCGGAGTGGTCGGCGTTCATGTTCTTGCAGGGGGTGGGGTAGAGACATTGCCGGCCGCCGCAGGCGCCCTTGCTCAGCTGCTTTTCACAGGCCGGGTGGCGGAAATTGGCGGTGGGGCCTCCCACATCGTGGATATAGCCCTTGAAATCCTTATCCCGGGTCATCAGCTGGGCTTCTTGCAGAATGGATTCATGGCTTCTGGTCTGGACGATCCGGCCCTGGTGGAAGGTCAGAGCGCAGAAGGAGCAGGCGCCGAAGCAGCCCCGGTTACTTACCAGGCTGAACTTGACCTCCTCGATGGCGGGGACGCCTCCGGCCTTGGCATAGCTGGGGTGCCAGGCGCGCATATAGGGAAGGCCGTATACTTCATCCATCTCCTGGGTGGTCAGGGGCTTCTGGGGTGGATTCTGTACGACATAGGTCTTCCCGTAAGGCTCGGCCAGACGCTTGGCGGTGAAGGGGTCGCAGTTGGCATACTGGATCCGGAAGGATTCGGCATAGCCGCGCTTACTGCGCTTTAAGGCTTCGAAGTCCGGAAGGACGATGGTGGGAAGGCTGTCGTCCAATTGGGCGGTTTTGTATACCGTGCCGTCAATATAGGTGATGTGCTTCACATCCATTCCGGCGTTCAGGGCGTCGGCGATCTCCACAACGCTTCTTTCGCCCATGCCGTACATGAGAAGATCCGCCTGGGAATCCAGCAAAATGGAGCGGCGCATGGACTCTGACCAGTAATCGTAATGGCTTAGCCGCCGCAGACTGGCTTCGATGCCGCCTAAGAGGATGGGTACATCCCGATAGGTCTGGCGGATCAGATTGCAGTAGACAGTGGCGGCGTAGTCCGGCCGCTTGCCCATGACGCCGCCGGGGGTGAAGGCGTCGGTCTTCCGGCGATGCTTGGTCACGGCGTAATGGTTGACCATGGAGTCCATATTGCCGCCGCTGACCAGAAAGCCCAGCCGGGGACGGCCGAATACGTCGATGGATCCGGGATGCTTCCAGTCCGGCTGGGAGATGATGCCCACGGAATAGCCCCGGCTCTCCAGAACGCGGCTGATGATGGCGTGGCCAAAGGAGGGATGATCCACATAGGCGTCCCCGATCACATAGACAAAGTCGCATTGGGCCCAGCCTCGGGCCTCCATCTCCTGTCTGTTGATGGGCAGAAAAGACATAAGTTACCTCCAGCCCTTATTGCTTACGCTCCAGCTTTTTCTTTTTCCCGTCGGGGGTGAGAATGTAGGTGTTCTCCAGCTGCCCTACCAGGTTGGCTTTTACCGAGTCGATGTAGATCCGGCGCAGCTTATCCCGCTCGGCCAGTTCTTCCGGAGTCAGACCCTCGGCGCTTGCCTTCTTAGCCAGGACGTTGATCCGGGCGATGACTTCGTTCATATGCATAGCGTTTCCTCACACATAGCGGTGGATGACCACCGAGATTCGATCCTTTTTTGTCAGACCGTTGATTTGATGCAGTTTGATTTTGCCCAGCCCCCGGACGGAGATCTTGGCTCCCTCCGGCACCTGCTTGTCCGGCTTTTCGCAGGGAAGGCCGTCGATGGCGGCTTTGCCTCCGGCGATATACTGGCCTGCCAGACCGCGGCCGATGCGGAAGCCTGCGGCGATGACGCTGTCCAGGCGCAAGGAGGCCAGGGTGTCCCGAAGCTCCTTGATCTGTGGCTGGGGGATTCGGGCCTGCTCCAGCGGAACACGGGTCAGGCGGAGCTTGGCGCGGCCCGCGCAGGCAAAGCTTTGCAGAATATAGGGGGCGATCTCTCCGGTGACGAAGAAGTCGCAGCTTCCGGCGTCTACGCAGATATCCCCCACCGTCTCCCGGGCAATCCCCGCGCCCATCAGCGCTCCCAGGAAGTCCCGGTGGCTGAGGGGTTCTGCCTGGCAGTATTCCGCCCGAAGGCAGACACAGGGGCTGTCCTCGTCCCATAGGGCGGTTTCCTCCAAATAAGGGGGAAGATAGACCAGCATCCGCCGCTCCGCTTCCGCATAGCCGCCGAAGGAAAAAAGCCCTTCCGACTGGCCGAACAGGTAGCGGGCCATGTCCAGCTCCCGGGGAGAGAGAAAGCAGGTATTGGCCGGGGTATTTCTGCCCATTCCCGCCTGGATCTTGTCCCAGAGCTTTGCCAGCAGCAGCCGGTCTTCCGGGGTACGGGCAATTTTTTCAATTGATTTGCGATCCATTGTATCACCAGCAACAGTTACTTCTGGAGGTATTGTACCATATCTTTTCCCCGGTGAAAAGAAGTTTTTCTTGTGCAAGGGAGATTTGTGGAGTATAATGACATAGTATCGAAACAAAAGGAGCAGCTTATGACCATTGGGATCATTGGCGGCGGGGCGTCGGGGATGGCGGCGGCTCTGGCCGCGGCGGAAAATCAGGCGGTGCAGGTGACGGTGCTGGAGCGGCAGAGCCGGGTCGGGCGGAAGCTCCAGGCCACGGGAAACGGCCGGTGCAATCTGACAAATCTCCATGCCGCCGGAGGCTATCATGGGGAGGATCCCGCCTTTTCCCGGTATGCCCTGGACGCCTTCAGCCCGGAGCAGACCCTTGCCTGGTTTCACGACCTGGGCCTGTTTACCGTGGCGGAGCCATCCGGCCGGGTCTATCCCTACTCCGATCAGGCCAATTCTGTGGTGGATGTGCTGCGTTTCGCGCTGGATCAGCCCAATATTCAGGTAAAGCTGGGCTTCGAGGTGGAGCGGGTGAAGAAACATCCCCGGGGATTCGTGGTAGAAGGCCAAGGGGAAAGTCTGGTCTTTGATAAGCTGATCGTGGCCTGCGGCGGCCTGGCGGGAACAAAGCTGGGAGGCAGCATGTCCGGCTACAAGCTGCTGCGCTCCCTGGGTCACCGGTGCACCAGGCTGCGTCCGGCGCTGGTGCAGCTGTGCACCGCCTGGAAAGGGGTGGAGGGGCTGAAGGGCGTTCGGGCCAACTGCTGTGCCCGGATCCTTCGGGACGGCGTGCCCTTTGCCATGAGCACCGGCGAGCTGCAGTTTACCCAGTACGGCCTGTCCGGCCCGGTGATCTTCGAGATCTCCCGGGATGTGTGCCGGGAGCCGGGGGAGTGGGTCTGCCGTCTGGACTTCCTGCCGCAGGTGGATCTTCAGACCCTGGGCGGCGCCCTTTCCCGGCGGAAGGCAACGGCCCTTCCGGCAGGGGAGCTGCTGACGGGGATCTTGCATAACCGGCTGGGCCGGGTGCTTACCCAGGCGGCAGGGATTTCCCTGACGTGCCCTATCAGCGCCTTGCCAGAGGACGCGCTGGATTCGGTGGCGCGAAACGTGAAGGGATTTGACATCGGCCTCACCGGGCCAATGGGCATGGATGCCGCCCAGGTCACGGCCGGCGGCATTGTCACCGATGATTTTGACAGGCAAACTATGCAAAGCCGCCTGGTGCCGGGGCTGTACGCCTGCGGCGAGGTGCTGGATGTAGACGGCGACTGCGGCGGGTTTAATCTGCAATGGGCGTGGAGCTCCGGCCGTTTGGCAGGCCTTCACGCCGGGAGGACTGGACTATGATACGACTGAACGGCATTGCCCTGCCGCCGGAGCATAACGCCCATCAGCTGCAATTTGAGGCGGCGCAAATGCTCCGAATCCCCAATTCCGGGATCCGGCAGCTGAAGATTGTCCGCCGCAGTGTGGACGCCAGAAAGAAGCCCCAGGTGAAGATCGTCTATACGGTGGATGTGCTGGTGGAGGGCAATGAAAAAAAGATCCTGAAGCAGAGCGCCTGCAAGCGGGCAGCCCTGGCTCCGGTGCAGTACTATATCCCGCCCAAGGCCGTGTCGCCGCCTCAGAAGCGGCCGGTGGTTATCGGCTTTGGCCCGGCAGGGATGTTTGCCGCCCTGATTCTGGCCCAGGCCGGGTGGCGGCCGCTGGTTCTGGAGCGGGGCGAGGAAGCCGCCGCGCGGAATGAGAAGGTGCGAACCTTCTTCCGGACAGGCAGCCTGGATGTCAGAAGCAACGTCCAGTTCGGCGAAGGGGGAGCAGGCACCTTTTCCGACGGCAAGCTGAACACCGGCCTGAACAATCCCCGGATCGGTTGGGTGCTGGAGCAGTTCGTGAAGGCCGGGGCGGGGGAGGATATTCTCTACGACGCCAAGCCCCATGTGGGCACCGACGTGCTGCTTACCGTGGTACAGAATTTGCGGGAACGGATCCGGGAATTGGGAGGCGAGGTGCGCTTTCGCACCCAGGTAACCGGTCTGCGGACGGAAGGCGGCTGCCTGACCGGCGTGGAGACGCAGGACGGTGATGTGATCTGCTGCGACACGGCGGTGTTGGCCATTGGTCACAGCGCCCGGGATACCTTCCGGATGCTGGAGGGCCTGGGGGTGCCTATGGAGCCGAAGCCCTTTGCTATGGGGGTGCGGATTGAGCACAAGCAAAGCGCCGTGGATCAGGCGCAGTACGGCGGTAAGAACCCGGCTCTGCCCCCGGCGGATTATAAGCTGGTGGAGCATTTGCCTGATGCGACGGTGTATACGTTCTGCATGTGTCCCGGCGGGTATGTGGTTGCCGCTGCCTCTGAGGAAGGTGGCGTGGTCACCAACGGCATGAGCGATTCTTCGCGGGACGGGGAGAACGCCAACGCCGCCCTGCTGGTGACGGTGAATCCGGACTGCTTTCCCTATGAAGGCCCCTTGGGGGGCATGGAGTGGCAGCGCCGGATCGAGGAACAGGCCTACCGGGCCAGCGGCAGCTATCTGGCGCCGGCCCAAAGAGTGGGAGATTTTCTGGAAGGAAAGCCCAGCACCGGGCCGGGAGCCGTGGAGCCGAGCTACCGACCGGGGGTCCATTGGTGTGACCTGCGGCAGGTGCTGCCGGAGCGGATCACCGCGGCCATTGCCCAGGCGCTGCCCCTGCTGGAGGGAAAGCTGGAAGGATTTTCCAACCCGGATGCGGTGCTGACAGCTCCCGAGACCCGAAGCTCCTCCCCTGTGCGGATATTGCGGGATGAGAGCAGACAGTCGGCGATCTCCGGCCTGTATCCCACCGGGGAGGGGGCCGGGTATGCCGGGGGGATCATGTCCGCGGCCATCGACGGGATTCTTACCGCTGAAGCGATTTTGGGAGGCAGTTATGGAAAATAGACAAATCAACAAATGGCTTCGCCGCCGGTTCCGGGGACTGGGCTGGCAGCTGATAGGTTACTATTTCATCATGAATCTTCTGGCGTCGCTGGCGATGCTGGCGCAAGCCGTATCCCAGATGGCGCAACAGCGTGGAAATTTCAGCCCCCAGGAGCTTGACCTGGAGGCTGTGGTGGGCAATGCCTGGGGCTATATTCTCACCGTGGCTGTGGGGCTGGTGGTTTTGTATGCCTGGAAGGGCGCTGACTACTGGAAACGGGAGATTTTCGCCAAAAGCGCCCCTATTACCCCGGGAACCGTGATGACGTTGTGCGCCCTGATGATCGGGACGCAGATGGTCAGCAGCCTATGGATCATGGCCCTGGAAGCGGTTTTGAACCTGTTTGACCGTTCCTTGCTGGAGCAGCTGCAAGGGGTCAGCGGAGCGTCTGACAGCGTAAGCATGTTCGTGTATACCGCGCTGCTGGCGCCGGTGGCGGAGGAGATCCTATTCCGGGGCTACATTCTCAGAAGCCTGTGGCCCTACGGCAAACGCTTCGCGATTCTGATTTCGGCGTTTTTGTTTGGGCTGTTCCACGGAAATTTGATGCAGATCCCCTACGCCTTCCTGGTGGGGCTGCTGTTGGGGTATGTGACGGTGGAGTATTCTATCCATTGGGCCATCGGACTGCATGTATTCAACAATCTGGTGCTGGCGGATCTGTTTAGCCGGCTCCTGGATGCCCTGCCGGAGCTTGCGGCCAATGCCTTGGGGTATCTGGTGTTCGGGGGCTTTTTCCTGGCTTCTCTGGTGATTCTGGCCTTGCACAGCAAGCAGATCCGGGTCTACCGCCGGGGGGAATGGATAGACCGGCGGTGTGTGAAGTGCTTCTTCACCAATTCCGGCACCGTAGTATTTTGCCTGATTATGGGATTGAATGTACTGCTGACCCTGCTGGCAACCTAAGCACAAAACCGGCCCGAAAAGCACCATGGCTTTTCGGGCCGATTTTCTGGAAGTTACAGCACATGACCGATGATATACCACAGCACCAGCAGCACGATAACCAGAGGAATATAGGCTGCCAAAGCGGCGGCGGAAATGCAGATCACCGTATAGCCAAAGTACTCCAGCAGATAGACAAGGGAGCACAAAATGGCGCTGGTGAAAACGGCCTTGCTCAGCTGCTTGCCTAACAGGTTGGAAAAGAAGAAGGTATACATAGCGCCCAGGAAGGGGTTCGCCACGGCGATCACCAGACCTAGCAGGAAGTTTAAAATGCCGGACAGGAGCAGGAAAGCTAGCACCGCCAGAAGAACCATCGGCGCGTAGGCGATCAATACGCCGGGAAGGAACCTGTTCAGGCACCAGCGAACAGCCAGGTGCAGAGCCATGGAGGCGATCACACCCAGGAACCGCAGCAGATACCAGCTGACAATATTCTCTCCCCGGGGGAGCAGAACGTCCATCAGGTTCACCAAAAAGGCCAGAATCAGCAGCGACAGAAGCTCCGAGCACAGGGCGCTGAATTGCGAGCCTGCCAGTGGGAACAAAATCAGATATTCGCCGGTGAAGGTAACGAAGGGCAGGGGAGAGAGCAGCGCCTTCAAATCCCAGGGCTTGAAGGTATAGATCACAATGGTCAGCACATAGATGAACAGAATCCCCATAACGGAAGACAGGGAACTGTTCAGGCTGGAGCGCTTACCCAGCATGATCCGGCCCAAGACGCTGAGGATCAGGGAACCGGCAACAAAGAACAGCAAAAATTGGGCCACGGACAGCAGATCCACCTGATTAGGGATATACGCAGCCACTTGACCAACGGTGTCGGTGAATTCTCCGGGCAGCTGGGTGGCCACATCGGAGATGGCTTGTTCCAGATCCTGGAGGGTTTCGGATGAAATGGAGGAGAGAATGGTATCCAGATCCATGGTTCGATCCTTTCTAATGAAATGCGCAGCCCCGTGATCCGGTCACGGTGGATAGGGCTATGGGAAAAGCCGCCGCCATTTCTGGCGGCGGCACAGCCTTTAAAGGGGAAATTCCTTACTTGATTTCGGCCTCGGCGCCAGCTTCCTTCAGCTCGGCAACCAGCTTCTCGGCGTCTTCCTTGGAAATGGCTTCCTTCAGGGTCTTGGGGCAGTTGTCCACCAGATCCTTGGCGTCCTTCAGGCCCAGGCCGGTAGCGGCGCGGACGACCTTGATAACGCCCAGCTTGGAAGCGCCGGCGGCCTTCAGAATGACGTCGAACTCGGTCTTCTCCTCCACCTCAACAGCAGCGGCGGCAGCGGGAGCGGCAACAGCGGCGGCAGCGGCGGAAACACCGAACACTTCCTCCAGGGTGTGGACCAGTTCGGACAGCTCCAGAACGGTCAGTTCCTTAACCTGCTCAACAAGAGCAGTGATCTTTTCACTAGCCATTTTAATTATCCTCCTAAAATAATGTGTTGTAGTTTGTGTTTAACAGGATCGCGAATTAAGCTTCTGCGACAGGGGCGGAGCCGTCCTTCTGCATCCGGATCTGATCCAGGACGAAGGCCAGGCTGGAGATGGGAGCCAAGAAGGTACCCAGGACGGAAGCCACCAGAGCATTCTTGCTGGGCAGTTCACCGAAGCCATTGAGCTGATCGGCGGAAAGGACGCTGCCTTCCACGATGCCGCCCTTGATGGTCAGGGTTTTCATCTTGTTCTTCTTGGCGAACTCGCAGACGATACGAGCCGGAGCAATGGGGTCGCCGGTGGTGGAAGCCATGGCGGTGGTGCCGTTCAGAACCTCGGTGAAGTCATAACCGGCGTTCTTCGTGGCGAACTTGGTCAGGGTGTTCTTAACAACGGTGTACTCGACGCCGGCTTCCCGGAACTGCTTACGCAGCTCGGTGTCCTGCGCAACGGTAATTCCCTTGTAGTCCACGAAAACCACGGAGGTGGCTTCCTGAATGGTACCGGTGAGGGACTCCACAATCGCCTTCTTGCTCTCAAGAACCTTAGCGTTGGGCATTATTTTCACCTCCGAAAATAAAAAATGTCTTCCTGCCAGAAGACAGAAAGACACGCAAATAAACGATCTATTTGACGCACCTCGGCAGGATTTACATTCCTAAGAAAACCTGCTGTCTTTGGCAACTCATGTATAATAGCAGATTCTTCCGTGATTGTCAAGAGAAAATTAAAGAATTTCAGATGAAATCGGCGGTATCTGCCTGGGTAAGAGCGAAATCAGCGTCCGCGGGAATCCCCGCGGACGCTGAAAGCGGCAATTACAGGTACTTGGCAGTGCTGACCTTGACGCCGGGGCCCATGGTGGAGGCCACGGTGCAGGAGCGGATATACTGGCCCTTGGCAGCGGCGGGCTTCGCCTTTACCACAGCGCGAACCAGGGTGTCCATGTTCTCAGCCAGCTTCTCGGTGCCGAAGGACACCTTGCCGATGGGGCAGTGGATGATGTTGGTCTTGTCCAGACGGTACTCCACCTTACCGGCCTTGATCTCCTTGACGGCGGCAGCCACGTTGGGGGTCACGGTGCCGGCTTTGGGGGAGGGCATCAGGCCCTTGGGGCCCAGAACCTTACCAAGACGGCCGACAATGCCCATCATGTCGGGGGAAGCCACCACAACGTCGAACTCGAACCAGTTCTCCTTGGTGATCTTCTCCACCAGATCCATACCGCCGACATAGTCGGCGCCGGCTTCCTTGGCCTCGTCCAGCTTGGCGTCCTTGGCGAAGACCAGCACCCGGCGGGTCTTGCCGGTGCCGTTGGGCAGAACCACGGCGCCGCGAACCTGCTGGTCGGCGTGACGGGAGTCAACGCCCAGCTTAATGTGCAGCTCGACGGTCTCGTCGAACTTGGCGGAAGCGCCCTTGACCACCAGATCCAGGGCTTCGTTGGGATCATACTGAACAGAGCG